>NZ_LYSP01000015.1:0-110918 GCF_001728945.1 Pseudomonas sp. ENNP23 | reverse complement strand
TGGAGGGCAGCGTCTACAGCGAGTTCCACGGCGAGGAGCACCACACCCTGCACAAGGACCGCAAGACCGAACTGAAGCAGGATGACCACCTCACCATCGGCAACGAGCAGCACATCCAACTGGGCAGCGGGCAGTTCATCGAAGCGGGGCAGGAGATCCACTTGTCCACCGGCCTCAAGGTGGTGCTGGAGGCTGGCAGCGAAGTGACCTTCAAGGCCGGCGGCAGCTTCGTGAAGCTCGACGCCAGTGGCGTCACCCTCAGTGGGCCCAGCATCAAGATCAACTCCGGCGGCGGACCCTCTGCGCCGACGCCCGCCGTCCCGTTACCGCCGTTACGCCCTCGCCCTGCCGACACCGCGCCGCCCCCGGGCCGCCTGGGCAAGGCCGAAGCCAACCCGCTTCAGGAACGCAAGCAAGGCCCGCAGCAACTGATCGTTGATGTGTGGGGCGACCCCACCTTCGGTGGCCAAGTACAACTGCTCGACCCGGAAGGTGACGCATGAGTGAGCTAAAGGATCAGCCCATCGAACAGGGCACTCGCAAACGCACGGACTACGACAACGCACGCCGTGCTCGGTTGGCGCTGAATATTGAACGCACCGATGGTGGGATGCTGCAGATTCCTGTCGAGCTGGATATGCGCAGCCACCAGGAAGAGCCCGAGATTCAGCAGAATACCTTCCTGGCCGTGGTGCCCATGGCGCGTCTTCCGGGTTACGAAAAACCCCATGAGCCACCCAAAGGTGCATTACCCCGGCCGGGCCATATCTATGTGTTCCAGAACGGCAAGCTGTGGCGCGAACTGGCCTGCGATGGCCAAGGCAACCTGGCTGATATCGATGTGGCCCATTGGCGCAAGCAAGCAGCGCAAGGCAAGCCAACTGACAAGCGAGCGCCAGTAGGCAAGCCCCTGGGGCTGACGCTGGTGCCGATGCTGTTGAAGGGCCGTTTTGTCGGCAATCAATACGCCATGGCCTATAGCGAAATGGCCTGGACCTGGGAATACATCGCTTGGTTGGAGGCCAACAGCGGCCGAGTGAAGAGTCGTTGCCAGATGGTCGGCCCGGCTTGGTCGGCAGCGGTTGTGGGCGGTGAACAATGGCGGCCGACCCAGGCGATGCCGATTGTCGTGATCGATAAGCAGGCTGAGGGGCTCAGGCCACGTGACCTGCATATCGAATGTGCGTTGCGTGACCCGGCGGCTTTCACTCCGGCCATGTCCACGCTTGATCCCCAAGAGTTGATTGTCGTGCTGCACAAGCAGCAGCAAGCGCTTGCAGGGCACATGGGGGAAACCGCTCCGGCTGCGCCACCTGCGCTACCCGCAGGCAAGGATGTTCTCGCAGAAAAGAACTTGCGCGGTTATCCCAAACTGGTCGGCTTCATGTTGGATGACCCGGTGTTCGAGCTGCGCCATGCGGTGGAGCAGTCGCGCCTGGCAACCGAAGCCTTGCAGACCTACAACGCCTTGGTGCCGTACCAGCCTTTTGGTCGTTACGCCGAAGTGCTGCATCACTGGGCGATGCGAAGTAACGCGCCATTGGCCGACTTGCGCGACCAGATCGATAGGGCCCCGTTTGAAAAGACCATGCTGCATGCCGAGCGCAAGTCTGCACGCGAGTGCATCCATCGCCAGCTCACGCGCGTGCTGGCGTTATCGCAGAGCAAATTGGTCGCGGTATGGAATGACTGGATCTACAGCAGCGATGAACGCTTGCTGGAGCCCTACAGCCTGCTGATCGACATGCTGAAAACGCTCAGTCGCCTGCCCCAGGCCAGCGATGCGCGCAGCACCGAAGTGGAAAGTAGAGAACTGGCTCAAGCGGTGGAGCGCCTGATCAGGCAACTGGTGCAGGCCAGCCATCCGCTTACCCGTGCAGCCCTGGCTGACCAGAGTGGAGCATTGCCCGAGTTGGCCAAGCGCCTGGCCAAGCTGGCTGCAACCAAGCAGGCGGTTGATGCGGAAAAGCTGGGCATCAGCAGCCTGGCCATGTTCGCCGGGCTGGAGAGTCAAGGCGCGGTCAATTACCAGTACGTTGCACAGAACATCGCCCTGGCGGTGGACGAGTGGTTGAACCACGTGAGCCAGTCGGTGGTACTCGCACTCAGGCAGTTGCGCACCAGTGCCGCCACCGTCCAGCTCGATATGCAGCGTGCGTTTGCACCAACACTTGGCCTGCTGGGCAAGCTGCATCGTCAGGCCGCGACGATCCAGTACCTCACCCAGGGTGAAGCCCTGGCCCGGAACATGGTGGTGCTTGGGGTGCATGGCGGTGGCTTCAGCTTTGGCTTGATGCCCAGCGAGCGCACCACTCTGACCCGAGAGAACTACCTGTATGCCAACCTGCAGGCCCGCAGCGGCAGGGTACTGGCCACCACCAGCGCCAAGCTGGCAGACGCCAACCACTTCGCCAGCAAGGACCTGGGCCACCTTAGGGTCGTGGCGGTTCCTGCTGACGATCCGCTGGTGCAGGAGTTGAACAGTTGGCGGCTCGGCGCCGCCAACCTGGGCCGTGCCGGGCAAATGGCCAAGTCGTCGGCCTTGCCGCTCTTTGCCACACTGATGGCGGCTTACAACCTGCACGTCAATACGGTGGGGGCCAAGGCGCTAATGGAAACAGATTTCGCGAGGTTTACCGTTGGCTACGTTTCTGCATCTGCAGATCTTTTTCTTGCCTCAAACAACGTCGCGCTAAAAATCATCGCGGACTCAGGCGTCCGCTCACCCTGGTATGCACTCTGGGAAAAGGGCCGCATTGATGTTTCGCGGATATCGGAACGCTGGGCCAGCAACCTCAGTAAGCGCACGGGGGGGAGTACCTGGCTCAGTGCTTCGAGAATTGGCTCCGGGGCGGCCATGGCGGTAACCGCCTTGCTATTTGCCTGGGACGCCAAGCGTGCTTTCGACCAAGGTGATAAGGATGTCGCGGCCGCCAATGCCATCGCCGCCTCCGGCGCTGCTATGTGGGCGCTCTACACGGTTGGCTTACTAGGCAGCCCCTGGGTATTGGGCGCGGGTATTTTGTTGCTGCTGGGCGGCGCGGTTGCAGCGGCGCTATTGGCCGATGGCGCTATCGATCAGGCGATCAAGCACGGCCCATTTGGCAAGGAACAGCGCCTGCCCCATATGAACGACCCCAGGGTCGCCTATCAGCAACTGCTCGGCGCTATCGGCCAACCCCAGGTACGCATCGAGCGCTTGGGCAAATGGTATAGAAGCGCCTCCGTAGAGGATCAGGCGAAGCTGCGGGCAGCGGCAGCCGAGGGTAAAAACGACCTTGACCCGCTGGACTGGGCCGTCGAGTTGCAGTCCGGCCTGCTGAGCCACTACCCCAGCGGCCAGGGTTTTATCCTGCTGGCGTCCGAGCTCAAGCTGGAGCGTGGTCATTACAGCGGTTGGCAGCCCAGGCCAGCCAAGGTCATTGCGCGGGAAAAACTCGGGGCCGTGGTGCTGGACGGCACTCGCGTGCTTTATGTACTGCCCTATCAGCACCCGCCGGCCTTCAACCCCTTGGCCGCCAGCCAATACGCACTCAAGGTGCGCGCCCAGTTTCGCCTCAGCCATCAAGCGTGCCGAGTAGGCGATCCTTTCCCGACGTATGACGACCTGGTCTTGCCGCAGCCAAGCCCGCGCCAGTGGGCGGCGTTCAATCCAGCGCTGCTGCCCAAGGAGGATCAAGTGATGGATGACGCGCCCTATTGGCTGATCGAACAGAGCGACTACGAAAAACTATGAACGTCCCCGTAATAGAGCCAAACCCATATACGGCCAGCGCCTACAACTCCAGCGATATTCCCACCCAGCCGCCACATAAATGGCGGGAGGATGCCAACCGCAGCAACCTGCGCCGCACCCAATTACGTTGGGGCCACTATGCCAACTTGCAGCCCTGGCAACTGGTCGATATCCAACTGCAGGCCAAGGAGCAGACCTTTGTCGAGCGCACGGGAGAGACTGAGCTGTATTGCGATCAACAGCGATGGCGGTTTGAGAATTTTAATAGGCTGCTTATATTGTTACCATTCCTAAAATATTGTGCTTTGTTTGTGGCGCCGTGGATTTTTTGGGTCATGGTGGTTGGCGTTGCATTGTCGGAGGCAATAAGTAGATCGCTGACTGTGGCTTCTCTGGTAGTGATCCCGGGACTAGTTATGATCGGAATCAGCGGCTGGCTCTATTGGGAGAGAAGTTTAAAAGCTTATTTGATTCAGGTAGGCATTGGTTTCGCTACGGCTCTGCTTGGCGCAGTATTTACTTATCATGCGACCAGCTACGGCGCTGATATATTTTGGTTTTGCGGAATCATGGCTTTCTCCATTTTTATGGGTGTAGTCGGCTTCGATTTTTTGCTGGATCTGTATTTGCGCCTCTTCAAATACGATGGCAGCGAGTTCAACCGGCAAACGGGGATGGTGACCATCGCCCGGCGTTTTCGTAAGCCGTTCGTGGCACCTTTCTATGAGTTCGACACCACCATGGAGTTTCGCCCTGGGCCTCATGGCAGTGGCGGCATGGCGCTGTGGATGCATCACCGTTATGCCGACTGCGAGCTATTTCTCGGTGGCAAGATGCATCCGCTGGGCCTTACCCCGGAAGAGGCGCTGGCCTTCTGGGACTGCCTGCAGCGCTATATGGACATCAGCCAGCCGCTACCTGAACTGCCGGTGCTCGAACAGTTCCGCCACCTCGACCCCATCACGGCCGCGCACGACCGGCAGAGCAAGCGAGAGGCGCGTTACTGGCGCGAGATGCCCTACCGCGCCTGGCAAGGCCGTGGTCAACACGAGACGATGAAGCGCAACCAGAAATACCCCTGGCAACAACAGCCCTGCATCCTCCAGGCCCGGATCGACCCGGCGCTGAGCATCGAGGCCTATTACCGCAGCCAGGAAGCCAAGGGCATCCACGCCACACCCAAGGCCGATGACTTCGACAACATCCACAGGGGTTGAAATGAACACCTCCGTGATAGAACCAAGCCCTTACACAGCCAGCGCCTACGACTCCAGCGCTATCCCCACCCAGCCGCCGCATAAATGGCGGCAGGATGCCAACCGCAGCAACCTGCGCCGCACCCAGTTGCGTTGGGGCCACTATGCCAACTTGCAGCCCTGGCAACTGGTCGATATCCAACTGCAGGCCAAGGAGCAGACCTTTGTCGAGCGCACGGGAGAGACTGAACTGTATTGTGATCAACAGCGTTGGCGGTTCGAGAACTTTAATAAGCTGCTTATATTGTTACCGTTCTTAAAGTATTGCGCTTTATTTGTGGCGCCTTGGTTTTTTTGGGCATTTGCAACCATGGTCTTGCTGCCGAAAACATTGCTGCCCCATTCTCTTTTAGGGCTATTTGCTTTTCTGATGATCGGCCTTAGCGGCTGGCTCTATTGGGAGAAGAGCCTGAAGGCGTACTTAATTCAAGTCGGTACGGGCTTGACGACGGCTCTGCTTAGCGCGTTATTGACTTACAGTACGTCCAGCTACGGTACCGATCTATTTTTGTTTTGCGGAGTCATGGCTTTCTCCGTCTTTATGGGCGTAGTCGGCTTCGATTTTTTGCTGGATCTGTATTTGCGCCTCTTCAAATACGACGGCAGCGAGTTCAACCGGCAAACCGGGATGGTGACCATCGCCCGGCGCTTTCGTAAGCCGTTCGTGGCACCTTTCTATGAGTTCGACACCACCATGGAGTTTCGCCCCGGGCCCCATGGCAGTGGCGGCATGGCGCTGTGGTTGCATCACCGTTATGCCGATTGCGAGCTATTTCTCGGTGGCAAGATGCATCCGCTGGGCCTTACCCCGGAAGAGGCGCTGGCCTTCTGGGACTGCCTGCAGCGCTATATGGACATCAGCCAGCCGCTACCTGAGCTGCCGGTGCTCGAACAGTTCCGCCACCTCGACCCCACCACGGCCGCGCACGATAGGCAGAGCAAGCGAGAGGCGCGTTACTGGCGCGAGATGCCCTACCGCGCCTGGCAAGGCCGTGGTCAACACGAGACGATGAAGCGCAACCAGAAATACCCCTGGCAACAACAGCCCTGCATCCTCCAGGCCCGGATCGATCCGGCGCTGAGCATCGAGGCCTACTACCGCAGCCAGGAAGCCAAGGGCATCCACGCCACGCCCAAGGCCGATGACTTCGACTCTGTCCATCGCCCTTGAGTCTTTGCCATGCGTTGCAGCCGCTACGTTGTGGTCCGTAGCAACGGGCTGGCCAAGGTTCCGTTTGCATTTCACCCCTCCCCATGCCCTGAGCGGCCTCAGCGCCAGGCCAGGATCGGCCAGCCGGCCTGCTCGGCGTGGGCGCGCAGCGTCGGGTCGGGGTTGACCACGCGGGGGTTGTCGACCATGCCCAGCAGCGGCAGGTCGTTGCGTGAGTCGGAGTAGAAATAGGCGCCGTCCAGGCGCTCGCCGTGTTCGGCCAGCCAGGCGTTCAGGCGGGTCACCTTGCCGTCGCGGTAGGTCAGCACGCCTCGGGTCTTGCCGCTGTAGTGGCCGTGTTCTTCGGCCAGGTCGATGGCCAGGACTTCCTCCACCCCCAGCCGCTCGCCGATGGCGCTGACCAGGAAGTGCGCCGAGGCGGAGACGATCAGCAGCCGGTCGCCGGCCTGGCGGTGCCCGGCCAGGCAGCGCATGGCGTCGCTGTGGATGATCGGCTCGATCACGTCCTCGACGAAGGGCTCCACCACCGAGGCGACTTCCTCGGCGGTGCGGCCCACCAGGGGCGAGAGGCTGAAGGCCATGTAGTCCTCCATGGCCAGCTTGCCCTCGGCGTAGAGGGTCATCAGCTCATGGTCTTTGGCCAGGAAGGAGTCGCGGTCGACCCAGCCGAGGTCGGCCATGTGTGCGCTCCACAGGCTGGCGCAGTCGCCGTCGATCAGGGTGTCGTCGAGGTCGAAGATCGCCAGGGCCATCACGCCACCTCCCGGACAGCGTCCGCGTCGATGCGCAGGCCGATGCGCCGGCCCACCGGGTGCAGGTCGTCGGCGGAGCGGTTGAGTACGTCCACCAGCAGCTCCACGCCCTGGGCCTGGACCCGGTAGCGGATCACGTTGCCCAGCAGGCTGTGGCTGCGCACTTCGGCCTCGATGCCGCCTTCGCCCAGGGCGATGGCCTCCGGTCGGATCGCCACGCGGGCGCTGACCGGCCGTTGCAGCAGGCGGCTGGCGGCTTCGGCCTCCAGCAGGTTGTAGTTGCCGATGAAGCCGGCGGCGAAGGCGTCCACCGGCGCGGTGTAGAGGGTCTCGGCGTCGCCGCTCTGGACGATGCGCCCGGCGTTCATCAGGAAGATGCGGTCGGACAGGGTCAGCGCCTCCTCCTGGTCGTGGGTGACGAAGATGGTGGTCAGCCCCAGCTCCTGCTGGATGCTGCGGATCTGCTCGCGCAGGTGCTTGCGGATGCGTGCGTCGAGGGCCGAGAGCGGCTCGTCCAGCAGCAGCAGGCGCGGGCGGGTCACCAGGGAGCGGGCCAGGGCCACGCGCTGGCACTGGCCGCCGGAAAGCTGGTGGGGGTAGCGCTCGGCGTGCTGGTCCAGCTCCACCATGGCCAGGGCTTCCTGCACGCGGCGGGCGCTGTCGTCCTTGCCGACCTTCTGCATGCGCAGGCCGAAGGCGACGTTCTGCGCGGCGGTCATGTTGGGGAACAGGGCGTAGCTCTGGAACACCATGCCGATGCCGCGCTTCTGCGGCGACAGCGGCACCAGGTCCTGGCCGTCCAGCAGGATCTGCCCGCCGTCCACCTCGGTGAGGCCGGCGATGCAGCGCAGCAGGGTCGATTTGCCGCAGCCCGAGGGGCCGAGGAGGGTGACGAACTCACCCTTGCCGATCTCGCAATCGATGTCGGTGAAGATGGTGGTCTGGCCGTAGCGTTTGTGCAGGCCGCGGATCGAGAGAAAGCTCATGCCTTGTCCTTGTTCAGACGGTTGGCTGCCCAGGTGCCCAGCAGCACGAAGAGGAAGTAGGAGATCACCAGGGCGCTGTTGAAGTGGCCACTGCTGTTGCGCATGTTGTTCAGGTACACCTGCAGGGTCTCGTAGCGGGTGCCCACCAGCAGGTTGGCGAAGACGAACTCGCCGAAGAGGAAGGAGAACGACAGGAACAGCGACACCATCAGGCCCTTGCGCAGGTTCGGCAGCACCACCAGGAAGGCGGCCTGCCAGGTGCTGGCGCCGAGCAGGTGGGCGGCGTCCATCAGGTCGCGCAGGTTGATCGCCTGGAGGTTGTTGGTGATGGCCCGGTACATGAAGGGCAGGGCCACGGTGAAGTAGCAGCCGATGAGAATCCACGGCGTGCCGATCATCGCCAGCGGGCCCGAGCCGTAGAGCTGCAGCAGGCCCACCGAAGACACCACAGGCGGCACCGCGAAGGGCAGCAGGATGAGGATGTTCATCAGCGCGTCCAGCTTGGGGAAGTGGTAGTGCACCACGAACAGCAGCGGCAGGATCAGCACCACCGACAGCGCCAGGGCGCCGAAGCACACCAGCAGCGACTGGCCGAAGGCGGCGAGGAAGCGGGCATCGCTCCACAGCGCCAGGTACCACTTGAAGGTCAGCCCGTCCGGCAGGATGGTCGCCGACCAACTGGTGGACAGCGAATAGAGCAGGGTGCCGGCCAGCGGCAGCAGCAGGATCAGGAACAGCACCCAGACCACCAGGCGGTGGTAGAGGCCGGCGGCCCGGGTTTCAGCGCGCGACATGGTAGCTCCTCTTCAACAGCCACTGGTGGACGACGGTGATCAGCGCCATCAGGCCCACCAGCACCATGGCCAGGGCGCTGGCCAGTGTCGGGTTGAGGGCGATGTCGCCGGCCACCATGGCGGCGATGCGGATCGGCAGCACGTTGAAGTTGCCAGTGGTCAGCGCGTACACCGTGGCGTAGGCGCCCAGGGCGTTGGCCAGCAGGATGATGAAGGTGCCCAGCAGCGCCGGGGTCAGCACCGGCAGGCCGATGTAGCGCCAGAAGTGCCAGGTGCCGGCGCCCAGCAGCGCCGCCGACTCGCGCCAGTCCTGGCGCAGGGCGTCGAAGGCGGGGTAGAGCAGCAGCACCCCCAGGGGAATCTGGAAGTAGGTGTAGAGCACGATCAGGCCGGTCTTGGAGTAGAGGTTGAAGTCCTCGATCAGCCCGCTCTGCTTGAGCAGCAGGGTCAGCGCGCCGTTGAAGCCCAGCAGGATGATGAAGGCGAACGCCAGCGGCACTCCGGCGAAGTTGCTGGTCATGTTGGAGAAGGCCATGACGAAGTCACGCAGGCGGCTGTCCACCTGGCGCAGCGAGTAGCTGCCGAACACGGCGATGACGATGCCGAACAGGCTCGACCAGAAGGCGATCTCCAGGCTGTGCTTGATGGCCTGCAGGTAGAACTTGGAGCTGAACACCTTGGCGTAGTTGCCCAGGCCCCAGCCTTCGGGGCTGTTCAGGCTGTTGATGGCCACCCAGGCCAGTGGGGCGATCTGGAAGACCACGAAGAAGACGGCGAAGGGCAGCAGGCACAGGAGCGCCAGCCATTTGCCGCGGTTGGCTGAATTCACTTCAACAGCTCCCGGCAGAAGGGTTTGTCGTGGGGGATGCCGAGCAGCTCGCAGAGTGTGCCGCAGAGTTCGGTCTGCAGCGGGCGGGCGGTCGGGTCGAGGCTGAAGGCGTCGCCGATGACGAACAGCGGCACTTCGCGCTCCTCCGGCAGGGTTCCGTTGTGGGAGCGGTCGACGTTCATGCCGTGGTCGGCGGTGACCATCACCTGGTAGCCGGCATCCACCCAGCGCTGCAGGTACTCGGCGAGGATGACGTCGGCCATGCGCGCGGCGTTGCGGTACTGGGCGCTGTCCAGGCCGTGCCTGTGGCCGGCATCGTCGATGTTCATCGGGTGCACCAGCAGCACGTCGGGGCTGTGGCGCAGGCGCAGGTGCTCGGCGTCGGCGAACAGGTGCGCATCGGGGTAGTGGTCGGCCCAGTAGAAGTGCCCGTACTGGATGGGCAGCTCGGGGGCCTCGGTGTGGCGGTCGCGGGCCGGGTCGAAGGGCGAGCGGTTGTAAAGCTCGCTGAACCAGTGGTAGGCCGCGGCGGCGGTGCTGAGCCCGGCGTCGCGGGCGATGTGGAACAGGCTGCGCTCGCGGGACAGGCGCGAGACGTCGTTGTGGACGATGCCGCTGTCGATGGGCGGCACGCCGGTGAGGATGCATTCGTAGAGTGGGCGTGACAGCGCCGGCAGCTCGCATTCCAGGCGGTACAGCGCGGCCCGATCGGCGGCGCACCAGGCGAGCAGGTGGCCCATGGCGTGGCTGGCCACAGGGTGGTTCAGCCCGTCGAGCAGGACGAGGACGGCTTTTCTCTTCATTCTGACTGCCTCAAGCGGGGCCCGGCCCCGGCGCGCATGGCGCACCGGGGCGGGCGACCGGGCTTATTCCATCTCGATGATGACCTGCTCCTGCCATTGCTGCGGCAGGGCCTTCGAGGTGGCTTCCCAGGCTTTGGGGTCCTTGATCGGCTGGACCTTGGCGTACTGCTCGTTGGGCAGCAGCTTGGCCTGCACCTCGGCCGGCAGGGTCAGGTGCTCGGCGCGGATCGGGCGGGCGTTGCCCTTGGCCAGGTTGATCTGGCCGGCGTCACTGAAGATGTACTCGCGGGCCAGCTTCGCGGCGTTCGGGTTCTTGGCGTACTTGTTGATGATGGTGGTGTAGCCGGAGATCACCGAACCGTCGGAGGGGATCAGCACCTCGAAGCGGCTGGGGTCGATCTGGTCACGGTAGGAGAGGCCGTTGAAGTCCCAGACGATGCCCACTTCCACCTCGCCCTTCTCCAGGGTCTGGATGGTCGGGTTGGACAGCGACAGGCGCTTCTGCTTGGCGATCTCGGCGAAGAATTCCAGGCCCGGCTGGATGTTCTTCTCGTCTCCGCCGTTGGCGATGGCGGCGGCCAGCACGCCGTTCACCGCCTGGGCGGCGGCGCTGACGTCACCGATGGCGACCTTGTACGTGCCCTTCTTCAGGTCCGCCCAGGACGTGGGCACATCCTTGACCAGTTGCTTGTTGACGATGAAGGCGATGGAGCCGGTGTAGGCGAGGGCCCAGTGGCCGTCGGCATCCTTGGCCCAGGCGGGGATCTGGTCCCAGGTGCTGGGCTTGTAGGGTTGGGTAACACCCTGCTCCTTGGCGATGGGGCCGAAGGCGGCGCCGACGTCGCCGATGTCGGCGGTGGCGTTTTCCTTCTCGGCGGCGAACTTGGCGATTTCCTGCGCCGAGCTCATGTCGGTGTCCATGTGCTTGAGGCCGTACTTCTTCTCCAGGTCGACCCAGGTGTCTTTCCAGTTGGCCCAGCTATCGGGCATGCCCACGCTGTTCACGGTGCCTTCCTTGCGGGCGGCTTCTTCGAGGGTCTTCAGGGCAGCGTCGTCAGCCATGGCCAGGTTGCTCATGGCCAGGGTCGTTCCAATCAGTGAAGCCAGCAGCAGGCGTTTCATATGCAGCTCCTTAGCGGGGTTGTGTTGTTGGTCTAGATCAGCAAGACCCAGGCCAATCTAATGGCCCCGGATGACGGTTTTATTTCACGGCACGCCGCGACCTCGCCTGCTGTCGCGGCGAGAGCAAGCGTAGACCATGGCTACAAGGTCGATGGCGCGCGGGCTGGGGCTATGCTCCTGGCATGGGCCATGCAAGTGCGAGGTGGTGTCACGGAACGGTCATGCAGGCTGCCTAGGATGACGACGACCCTGCCGGCGCCGCACTTTTATGGTGCTGGTCTATTCCAGATTGGAGTCTTTCGATGCGCGATGAGGCGCCCCGTACCGTAACCGCCATCTGCCATGCACTGCAGGAGCAGATCAAGCACGGCTTGTTGCCCCTGGGTGGCAAGCTGCCGGCCGAGCGCCGGCTCAGCGAGCTGTTCGACACCACCCGCATCACCCTGCGCGAGGCGCTGGGGCAACTGGAGGCCCAGGGGCTGATCTACCGCGAGGAGCGCCGCGGCTGGTTCGTTTCGCCGCCACGGCTGGCCTACAACCCGCTGGTGCGCAGCCACTTCCACGCGATGGTGGCCGAGCAGGGGCGGGTGCCGGCGACGGAGGTGCTGGGGGCGCGGCTGATCCCGGCCAGCGTGGAGATCTGCGAGCTGCTGGAGCTGCCGGCGCTGTCCAGCGTCTACCAGATCCGCCGGGCCCGCCGGGTGGATGGGCGGCTGGTGCTGTACGTGGAGCACTACCTGAACCCGGCGTACTTCCCCGGCATCATCGAATTCGACCTGACCCGCTCGCTCACCGAGCTGTACGCCAGCGAATACGCCATCCGCTACGGGCGGGTGCGCTTCGACATGGTGCCCACCGCACTGCACCCGGAGGCCGCCACCCACCTGAAGGTGACGGCCGGCAGCCCGGCGCTGAAGATCACCCGCATCAACCGCGACCAGCACGGTCGGCTGATCGACTGCGACCTGGAGTTCTGGCGCCACGATGCCATCCACGTCAGCGTGGAGGTGCCGGAGTAAGGCATCTTGTGAGCCTCTCAAAGGCTGTGTCCCGAAAGCGCGTTGCTGACTATCGAGTGCTGCTGATGTCACCTGTTTCGCCTTCCCAGGCGAGTCACTTTTCTCAATCGCCCAGAAAAGTAACCAAAAGGGCTCGCCCCTGCATCCGGGTCCCGCTTCGCGGGACTTCCCTCGCTCCGTCGCCGCTACGGGGGCCGGCGCGATGGGCCATCCATGGCCTGGCGCGCCTCTCGCGGCATCCATGCCGCTCGTCCCCCTGCGCAACGACTGCGCTCGGCCTCCTGAAGTGGCAGATTCCCTGCCTCAATCTCTGAGTCCGGCATGGCTCCACAGTGCGCTTCGGGTTTGCTCCCTTCTCCCTTCCGGGAGAGGGCCAGGGCACCCGGTGGATACAGGGAATGGAGAGTCGCTCTGACCACCTAGGCGATGACGATACGGGGCGTTTTTAGAAGCGCCCTTCAGAAGTTCAGGCTGGCGCCGGCATAGATGACGCGGCCGGGGCCGGGCTCGAAGTAGCGGGCGTTGCCGTCGTTGATGCGGATGTTGTCGTAGTAGTCCCGGCCGAACAGGTTGTCGATGCCCAGGTAGGGCTCCAGGGCCTGGCCGTTCCATTCCAGGCGGGTGCCGAGGCGGGCGTTGACCAGGGTGTAGCCGCCGACCCGCACGTCGTTGGCGTTCTCGGCGTAGAGCCGGTCCTGGGTGACGCTGTTGAGGCGGGCGTAGCCGCCGTCCCATTCGTAGGCCACTTCGGCGAACAGCGACTGGCGCGGGATGCCGGGGATGGCGTTGTCGCCATGGTCGGCGTTGCCGCTCTTGAACTCGATGAAGCGGTAGTCGTTGTAGCTGTAGGCGGCGGCCAGGCGCCAGTGCGGGTCGAAGCGCCAGTCCAGGCTCAGTTCCAGGCCGTCGCGGCGGGACTTGCCGGCGTTGGCGTAGTAGGTGATGCCGCTGCCGTAGGGCACCAGTTCGTCGTCCAGGTCGATGCGGTAGAGCGCCGCTTCGTAGCGCAGGTCGTTCCATTCCCCTTTCAGGCCCACTTCGCGGTTGGTGGCCTGGGCCGGGCCGAGTGCGGGGTTGAAGCCGCCGCCGGCCGGGTTGGCCAGTTCGTTGGCGGTGGGCGTTTCGAAGGAGGTGGCGTAGCGCGCGTAGAGCACGTGGTGCGCGTCCAGCCGGTAGCTCAGACCCAGGCTGCGGTTCCAGTCGCTGTAGGTGCGGGCACTGGAGTCGTCGCCGTTGCCGAGGAAGCGGTCGTCCACCTCCAGCTTCACGCTGTCGCGGCGCAGCCCGAGGGTGGCTTGCCAGCGTTCGCCGAGCTGGATCGCGTCTTCCAGGAACAGGCCCTGGCTGCGCGCCTGTTCCCGTTGCTCCAGGGTCAGGGCGCCGGTGCGGCCGTCGAGGTTGTTGTGGCGGTCGCGGTCGTCACGCTGGGCTTCCAGGTCGAGGCCGCCGGTGAGCTGCTGGGGCAGGCCGAACCATTCGGCGTGGTGGGTGTACTGGGCGCCAAGGCCGCTGAACAGGCGGTCGTAGCGGGTCTGGCCGTTGTTCTGCAGGGGCAGGCGGTTGCCGAACTGGCGGCTGCCAACCCAGCTGCGCAGCAGGTAGCTGTCGTCGCCGGCGGCCTGGCCTTCCCAGGTCAGTGCCAGGCGTTGCTGGCGGATGCGTTCGTCGGAGTTGAAGCGCAGGCTCTGGGCCCGCGCCTGGCTGCGGTCGGCGCGGACTTCGGCGCGGGTCAGGGCGCCGGGGTCTTCGGAGCGGTTGTCCAGGGCGCTGAGGCTGAGCCCGAGGCGGCCGGCCTCGGCCTGCCAGGCGAGCTTGCCGGTGAAGCTGTTGGCTTCGGCGCGGCCGTGGTCGCGGTAGCCGTCCAGTTGGGTGCTGTTGAAGGCCAGCAGGCCGCCGAGGTTGTCGACGCTGCCGCTGGTCTCGGCGCGCACGCGGTGGTAGCCGAGGCCGCCGGCGCTGACATCCAGTTGGCTGAAGGGCGTTTCCCCCGGCTCGCGGGTGCGGATGGCCAGCACGCCGCCGGCGGCGTTGCCGTAGCTGCTGGCGGCCGGACCGCGGATCACTTCGAGGCTTTCCACCAGGGCGGTGTCGACGCCGTCCATTTCGGTCTGGCCGTCGGGCATGGTCAGCGGCACGCCGTCCACCAGCACCCGCACGCCGCGCACGCCGAAGCTGGAACGGGCGCCGAAGCCTCGGATGGCGATACGCATGCCCTGGGCGAAGTTGTAGCGGCTCTGCACGTAGGTGCCGGGCACCTGGGCGAGCTGGGTGTCGAGGGTCAGGCTCTGCTCACCGGGGCGGTTGGCGGTCTCCACGGCGCTGACGGCGACCGGGGCCGTGAGCCAGTCGGTGCGGGTGCGCGAGGCGGTGATCTCCAGCGGGTCCAGTTCGGCGACCTCCTCGGCCAGCAGCGGGCTGGAGGCGGCGAGCAGGGACAGGGTCAGGGCGGCGGGCTTCATGGCGTGTCGTTCTTATGTCGGGCTCGGGCTGTGCCGATCATAGGGGCCTGTGCCGGGGGATGCACGGCACGGGCCCTGGGCCTTTGGTAGGAGGTGGTGGGGGTCAATAGAAGTAGGCGAGGCGGAATTGCAGGGAGTTGTCGATCTTCACGCCCTCGCGCACCTGGGTGTCGTGCATCACCTGGCCCATCAGCTGCAGCTGCTTGTTGACCATGGTGGCCAGCGAGACGCCAACGGTGCCGTTGTCGCGGCTGGTGGCCAGGGTCTGGCCGTCGAGGGTTTCTCGGCCGCCCCAGTTGTGCCGGTAGGTGAGGGCGGCGTAGGTGTCGGGGGTGAAGTTGTAGCGCAGGTGGTTGTGCAGCTGGATCAGCGGGTCCTTTTTGGCATCGGTGCTGCGCTGGTCGCCGTAGAACTCGGTTTCGGCGATGACGTCCCAGCTGATGCGCTCGGTGAGGCCCTTGATGTAGCCGACCTGGAAGTCCACCGCCCAGCGGTTGTTGCTGAGGGCGAAGCCGTCGTTCTTGTCGCTGCCGGTGGGGGCGGTGACGAACACCGACCAGCCCAGGTGCTCGTTGCGCGCCAGGTCGCCAATGGTCCACAGGGTGCCGCCGAAGGTGATGTCGCCGAGGCCCGAGGTGCGGGTGTCGCTGGCGCCCACCTCTTGGGTGCCGAAGGGGATGACGATCTGCGGGTCCCAGGTGTAGCCGGTGCCGAAGAAGTCGGTGAAGTGGATCAGCCTGAGCACGCCGACGGTCATGTCCAGGTCGAGGTTGTCGGCCACCTTGTGGCCGCCGGAATAGACCTCGTCGCCCCGTGGGTTCTGCTGGTAGAGCACCACCACGTCGGTGCCTTTGGGCAGGGCGGTGTAGTCGCCGGCATCGGGCTTGACGTCGGCCTGGGCGAAGGGGGCGGCCAGCAGCAGGCCGGTGGCGAGGGTGAGGGCGTGGCGTGTGGGCATGGCGGGTCTCTCTTGTTGTTTTCGGGCATGGCTGCGCCCGGACGGCGCCCGGGTGGGCGTCGTCTGGGAGGCGGCGGTGGGGTCAGCGGGTGGCGTTGGCCTGTTTCAGCTCGGCCTGGAGGTCGTGGGTGCGCTTGATCAGGTACTGGCGGATCAGCTCCATGTCCTCGGGCTTGAGGATGTCGGAGAAGTTGGGCATGCCGCGCCGTATCAGCGCGCCGCTGAGGTAGGCGGGGAAGGCGGCGTGCTTGTCGGCGGTGAGGTAGCGCAGGTCCGGGACTTCGCCGCCGCTGATGGCGTTGAGGCCGTGGCAGCCGGCGCACAGGCCGTTGAACAGGTCGCGGGCCTGGGCCAGTTGCGCGGGCGTGGCGTTCAGTTGCAGGTCGGCGTTGGGGAACACCGGGGCTTCGCGCGGGGGCGGCAGTTCGCCCTTGGCGCCCAGCTTGAAGGCGATGACCCGGGCTTCGGCACGCACCTTGCTCTTGTTGGTCAGCGGGCCGGTGAGGCGCGGGATGATGCCGCCCCAGCCCACGGAGAAGGCGACGTACTGCTCGCCGTTGACGCTGTAGGTGACCGGGCCGGCCATGACGCCGGAGTTGGCGCGGCGCTCCCAGAGGGTGTCGCCATTGTCGGCGCTGTAGGCCACCACGCGGCCATCGGCGGTGCCCTGGAACACCAGGTTGCCGGCGGTGCTGAGGGTGCCGCCGTTACCCGCGCCGGCGTAGGGGTGGGACCAGGCCGGGGCCTGGCGCACCGGGTCCCAGGCGATCAGTTCGCCGGTCCAGGCGTTGCGGATCTGCTCCAGCACCTTGGGGTCTTCCGGCAGGCTGGGCACGTCGAGGCCGAAGTTCACCACCGATTTGTTGGGCAGGAACATCGGCTCCTTGGCCGCCTTCAGCTCGGCCAGCGTGTGCTGGGCAGGGATGTAGACGTAGCCGGTGACGGGGTTGAAGGACATGGGGTGCCAGTTGTGCCCGCCGAGGAAGCTGGGCTGCACCACCTTGGGCTCCTGGCTGTAGTCGGCGGCGCCGGTGAGGATGGGCCGCCCGGTGGCGAGGTCGATGCCGCTGGCCCAGTTCACCGGGACGTAGTTGCGGGCCGAGAGCAGCGTGCCGTTGGTGCGGTCGAGCACGTAGAAGAAGCCGTTCTTCGGCGCCTGCATCAGCACCTTGCGCGGCTGCCCGTCGATCTTCAGGTCGGCGAGGATCATGTGCTGGGTGGCGGTGTAGTCCCAGCGGTCCTGGGGGGTGACCTGGTAGTGCCAGACGTACTCGCCGCTGTCCGGGCGCAGGGCGACGATGGAGGAGACGAACAGGTTGTCGCCCTTGCCGTTGCTGCGGAACTGGTAGTTCCAAGGCGAGCCGTTGCCGGTGCCGATGTAGAGCAGGTCCAGCTCGGGGTCGTAGGCCATGGAGTCCCACACGGTGCCGCCGCCGCCCCACTTGACCCAGCCGTCGCCGTCCCAGGTCTTCAGTGCCATGGCCATGGCCTTGTTCTCGGGGGGGAGCTTGGGGTCGCCGGGGACGGTGTAGAAGCGCCAGGCCTCCTGGCCGGTCTCGGCGTCGTAGGCGGTGACATAGCCGCGCACGCCGAACTCGGCGCCGCCGTTGCCGATCAGCACCTTGCCCTTGACGATGCGCGGGGCGCCGGTGATGGAGTAGCTCTTGCTGCGGTCGAGGATGGTGTCGACGCTCCACACCGGCTTGCCGGTGGCGGCGTCGAGGGCGATCAGCCGGCCGTCGAAGCTGCCGACGTAGACCTTGCCGTTCCACACCGCCACGCCCCGGTTGACCGGGCCGCAGCAGCCCTGGCCGAGGTTCTCCGGCGGCACCTGGGGGTCGTACTTCCACAGTACGGCGCCGGTGGTGGCGTCGAGGGCGTAGACCACGCTGAAGGCGCTGGTGGTGTACATCACGCCGTCGACCACGATGGGGGTGGCTTCGACGCCGAAGTCCAGCTCCAGCTTGGTGGTCCAGGCCAGGCCGAGCTGGCCGACGTTGCCGGCGTTGACCTGGTCCAGCGGGCTGAAGCGCTGTTCGTCGTAGGTGCGGCCGTGGCTCATCCAGTTGCCCGGCTCGCGGTCGGCCTGGAGCAGGCGCTGGGCATCGACACGGGCGGGGCCGGGGGCATTGGCGGCGACGCCCGGCAGGCTGGAAAGCAGAAAGGGCAGCCCTATCAGCAGCGGAAGGGTTTTCACGGTCGTGGTACTCCGGCACAGGGTTTCTTGTTATTGGGGGCCCGCTCGCGGCGGACCACAGGGTGGCAGCGGCATGGGTGCCTGGGGGTATTAGAGGGTTGGCCCCGGCCGGTCGCTTGACCCTGGCTGCCATTCTTTCTTGGCATTCCTTGCCAGGCCGGGGCGGGTGGTCAGGCGCAATGGGCCCGTGCGCGGTAGTCCCGCGGGGACAGTTCGAACTGGCGCTTGAAGGCGCGGCTGAAGTGCGCGGCGTCGAAGAAGCCCCATTTGAAGGCGATCTGGGTGATGGATTCGTGGCGCAGCACCTGGGCGCCGAGGTCCTGGGCGACCTTGTCCAGGCGCGCGCGCTGGATGTAGCGGCAGACGCTCTCGCCCTGGTCCTCGAACAGCCGGTACAGCCGCCGCACCGAGATGTGCAGGCGCTCGGCGAGCAGGGCAGGCGACAGTTCGGCGTCCTGCAGGGATTCGCCGATCAGTTGCAGCGCCACGCCGTAGAGGTCGCCGGTGTGCTCGGGCAGCGCCTCGATACGTTCGGCCAGGGCCGGCACCAGCAGCGCCAGCAGGGCGTCCTGCAGGGCCTGGCCGTCGGCGTTGGGGTCGAGGGTGCCGGCGCTGTCGCCGATGGAGCCCACCAGGGCGCGGATCATCCGGCTCGACAGGCTGTTGCGGGCCAGACGGCCGAAGGGCTGCTGGCCCTGGAAGTGCTCCATGACCCGTTGCCGGGCCAGGTGCACCGAGACGTTTTCGATCAGGCCATGGGGGCAAATCTCGAAGGGCAGGGCGGAGTCCACGAGGGCGAAGTCCCCGGCGTGCAGCTCCAGCTCCACCCCGCGCTGGCGGATGCACTGGCGCCCGCTGCGCTGAAAGATCAGGAAGCAGTGGCGGTCGTCCTCGCCGTCCACGCCCACCCGTTCCCGGGCGATGAGCCCGGCGTTGGTGCGGATGTGCGCCGTTTCCAGCGGGCCGATGCAGTGCGCGTGGATGTCGCCGATGAACTGGTTGTGCTGGGTGGATGGGCGGGTCTCGAAATTTCCGCAGACTGCGCGCAGGGATTGGCTGAAGGTGTCGAACGCGGCAAGGGTGCGAGTCGGAAAGGCCATGGCCGTCTCCTGTTCTTGTTTTTCGTTAACATATTATCGATGCCGACAGGGAGCAAGGAAAAAGCGCGGCGACGGGGCAGTGCGAGAAGGCGGGGGAAGGTGGCGCCCCGCGGGAACGGCAGGGGCGCCTCGGGAAAGGCAGGTGCTTTTTAGAGGGCCCCTGGGGGTATCAGCTCTTCCAGGGTGCCGGTGCGCCCACCAGGCGGCCCATGGCGCCGAGGATGCCGAGGGCCTTGAGGGCCTCCAGTTCGCCGGCACTCTCCACCATCTCGGCGATCAGCGGCAGGTCGATGCTGTTGGTGGCGCGGTACACGGCTTCGATGAACACCCGCTTGTCCTGCTCCACGTCCAGGTTACGGATGTAGGCGCCGTCCACCTTCAGGTAGGCGAGGCCGAGGTGGGTGAGATTGCCGATGAGGCTGAAGCGGCCGCCGAAGTGCTGCAGGCCGATGTTGAAGCCGGCATCGCGCACCCGCTGGCTGAAGGCTTCCAGCTCGGCGGGCGGGGGCAGGTGACGTTCGTCCACCTCCAGGGTCATGAGCTGGCTGTGTTGCGGATGGGCCTTGAGCACGGCCAGCAGGCGGTCCTGGGTGGCGGCATCGCGCAGGGTGGCGGCGGAAAGGCTGAGGGCCAGCGGGGCGGGGTGCAGGTCGAGGTGGTCGAGGGTGTGTTCGAGCATCGCCAGGTCGAAGCGGGTGGCCCAGCCCAGGCGCTCTATCCAGGGCAGGAAGCGGCCGGCGGCGACGGCTTCGCCCTGGGGGTCGAGCAGGCGAGCGAGGACCTTGTGGTGCAGCAGGCGGCCGGTGTCGGCGCACTCCACCACGGGTTGGAAGTAGAGCTGCAGTTTGCCTTCGTTGAGGGCCTGGTCGATCCAGCCGCGCCAGTCGTGCAGGCCCTGGCCGGCGTTGGCCTGGAAGTCGTCGAGGCGCTCCCAGTGGCGCGAGGGGTTGCTCTGGGCCTGAGCCAGGGCCTGGTCGGCACGGGCGAGGACGTCGGCCGGGTTCTCTCCGGGGCGGAAGGCGGCGATGCCCAGGTGGGCCACCGGGGTGCAGTCGCTGGCGCCGGTGGCGCGCAGGTTTTCCAGGGCGGTACTGAGCACCTCGGCGAGGCGGTCGGCGCCGTCGCCCTCAAGGCCGGGTGCGAGGAGGGTGAACTCGCCACCGCGGTTGCGTGAGGCGAACCAGTCGGGCGTGCCGCTTTCGGCCAGGGTCTGGCCGATCACCTCGCCGACATCGCGGATCAGCGCGTCGGTGCGTTGGCCGCCGAGGCGCTGGTTGAGCCCGCCGAGGTCGTTGACCCGCAGCAACACCAGGTAGCCTTCGGCGTTCTGCTCGGAGGGGTCGAGCTGGTTGGCCAGGCGGGCGTCGAACTGGCGGCGGTTGGCCAGGCCGGTGAGGGTGTCCTGGTAGGCCTCTTCGCGCAGCTTTTCGCTGCGGGCGGCCTCTTCGGCGAACAGGGTCTTGAGCTTGTCGACCATCTGGTTCATGGCCAGCACCACGCGCTTGAGCTCGGGCGTGCGCGGTACACGGGGCAGGGTGAGGAATTCGCGGCGGCTGATGGCCTGGGCCTGCTGGACCATGTTGTCCAGCGGGCGCAATTGGGTGCGCAGGAGGAAGCCGCCGAGCACGGCGCTGACCAGCCCGCACACCACCAGCCAGGCGAGCATGCCCAGGGCGCTGTCCCACAGCTTGGCCAGGGCGAATTGCGGGTGGCTCACCACCTCGACCCGGGCGGCCTGCTCCCAGCCGCGCATGATCAGGGCGTCGCCGCCCTGGGCACGGAGGTCGACGATGCGGGCGAACCAGAGCGGGACGGTGCCGGTGACGGTGTCGGTCTTGCGCTCCACCTGCACCTCGCCGTCGCTGATGCGTACCACGCGGATGCGGGCGAAATAGCCGCTGTCGAAAATGGAGCTGACCATCAGCTCCAGCATGGCCGGGTCGTCCACATGGGGCGTCATGGACAGCGCCAGGGCGGTGGCGGCGTCCTGGGCGTGGGAGCGAAGCTGGCTGCGCAGTTGCTCGCGGGAGCTCTCCACGCCGGCCAGGAAGCTCCCGGTGAAAGCCACCACCAGGAACAGGCAGATCGCCAGAAACAGCTGCTTGAGTAACGACATCGTCTATCCCTCTCCGATCGGGAAGCCTTCGGCGCGCATCTTCTGCAGGATGTCCTGCCAGCGCGAGAGCCTCTTGCTGTCACCACTGCGCTTGCCCCCGGTGTAGAGCCCCTCGGCGTTGAAGGCGTAGACCGGCAGCAGGTCCTTGCGCTGGGAGGCGGGGCGGATGTCGCTGATCAGGTTGTCCAGGACCAGCGGGTCTGCCGTGGGGGTGGCGTAGAAGGTGAGCACCATGTGCGCCTGGTTGTAGTTCAGCGCCTTGACGTAGGTGATGCGCAGCTTCTCGGCAGGAATGCCGAGTCGGCGCAGGGTGAAGTACTTGGCGATGGAGTAGTCCTCGCAGTCGCCGGCACCCTTGACCAGGGCCTCGATGGGGGTGGCCCAGTAGTCGTTCTGGCGCCAGTTGCGCTGGTCGTCGACGAAACGCAGCTTGGCGTTGAAGAAGCGGTTGACGGCGGTGAGCTTGTCCTTCTCCGGCAGTTCGCCGCTGCGCTGGATCAGGTCGCTCCAGTCGAGGATGCGCTGGCGTGCCGGGCCGAGGTTGCCGTAGCGCTTCTCGGCGTTCTTGAGAATCGCCTCGAAGTCCCAGTCGGCCAGGGCGAGCAGGCTGAGCAGGGCGCAGGCGACCAGCAACGGCCACGCCATGCGCGGTCCGGCTGTACGGGTGTGCTGGTGGTGCCCTAGCTGCATCGTCAGGGTTTCCGCCCCTTGGGTTCATGCAGTCTAGGCAGGCGTCTGGCCTTTTGCCTTGCAAGGCAGTCGGAAAGATCAGGAGGACATCGGGGCCGCGTCAGTCGCGGTGCAGGGTCTTCTGCCGAAGGATGTAGACGCTGACCAGTACCGCGCTGGTGAGCATGAAACCCTGGGCCCAGGGGCGCTGCACCAGGTAGCAGGAGAACAGGATGCTCACCCACATCAGCACCAGGGCGTAGACCTTGCCGCGCAGGGGGATGCCGTTGCCTTCGAGGTAGTCACGAATCCACGGGCCCAGGTGCGGGTGGTCCACCAGCCAGCGGTAGAAGCGCTCGGAGCTGCGCACGAAGCAGGCTGCGGCCAGCAGCAGGAAGGGGGTGGTGGGCAGTACCGGCAGGAAGATGCCGATGACCCCCAGGGCGACGCTCAGCCAGCCGATGCACAGCAGTCCATAGCGGACCGCTGCGCTGCGGGCGCGGGGGATGTCGCCGTGGGCCATCGCGTGACTCAGTGGCGCGGCTTGAGCAGGGCGGGCTTCTCTTCGGGGGCGTGGCAGAGCAGGAACAGGGCGGTCAGCAGTTCGGGAATCTGCTCGATCATTTCGTCGACCAGGCTGCGATCGGCGGCGATGTCGGCGAATTCCGGCTGCTCGTCGAACAGGCCCGAGCCCACCATGATCGGCAGCAGCAGTTCGCTGACTTCCTCTTCGGCGTGTTCGAACCAGGCGGCTTCACGCAGGAACACGCCCTCCATGAAGCCGATGCACCAGCCGCGCAGGTCCGAGTCGTCGGGTTCTTCGCCCAGGTCCAGATCGCAGGGCAGTTCGAGGTCCTCGTCGCTGGCCAGTTGGCGGGCGATGTGGGCCTTGAGCTGGAGGAGGGATTCTTCGATCGCTTCGTGCTCGGCGGCGTCGCGGTAGTGCGGCGGCTCGGCGAACAGGGCGTCGATCCACTCGCGGTCCGGCACCGGCTCGGGGGAGATGTTCAGGGCCGTCAGGTAGCCGTGGGCTGCCACGTAGTCCAGGGCTTCCTCGTGCAGGTCGTCGGCATCGAGAAAGGCTTGCAGGCGGGACAGTTGCTCAGCGAAGGACATCGGGGGGACTACCTTGAGGGGATAAATGAGCGTGGATTCTAGTCCAGTGCGCCGCAGGCGGCAAAAGCTGCGGCGATGGGCGAGGGCATCGCGACGGGCGGGCTGACGTATAATGCGCGGCTTGTTTCGGAGACCCCCATGCTCGACCACGCGCTGCGCATCCTCAAAGACGTATTCGGCTACGACGCCTTTCGCGGCAACCAGGCCGCCATCATCGAGCGCGTGGCCCGTGGCGGCGATGCACTGGTGCTGATGCCCACCGGGGGCGGCAAGTCCCTCTGCTACCAGGTGCCGGCGCTGATGCGCGAGGGCCTGGCGGTGGTGGTTTCGCCGTTGATCGCGCTGATGGACGACCAGGTGGCGACCCTGGAGGAGCTGGGTGTGGCGGCGGTGGCGCTGAACTCCACCCTCGGCGCGGACGAGCAGCGAGAGATCGCCGACCGCATCCGCCGCGGCGAGATCAAGCTGCTCTACCTGGCCCCCGAGCGGCTGGTGCAGCCGCGTATGCTGGCGTTCCTGGAGCGCCTGGACATCGCGCTGTTCGCCATCGACGAGGCCCACTGCGTGTCCCAGTGGGGGCACGATTTCCGTCCTGAATACCTGCAACTGGGCCAGTTGGCCGAGCTGTTCCCCGGCGTGCCGCGCATCGCGCTGACCGCCACCGCTGACCGCCGCACCCGCGAGGAGATCGTTCAGCGCCTGCACCTGCAGGAAGCAGAGCGGTTCCTGTCGAGCTTCGACCGGCCGAACATCTTTTACCGCATCGTGCCCAAGGACAATCCGCGCAAGCAGTTGCTGGGCTTCCTCGCCGAGCGCAAGGGCGATGCCGGCATCGTCTATTGCCTGTCGCGCAAGAAGGTGGAGGAGGTGGCGGCCTTCCTCTCCGAGCAGGGCTTCCCGGCGCTGCCCTACCACGCGGGCCTGGAGAACGAGCTGCGGGCGTACCACCAGCGGCGCTTCCTCAACGAGGAGGGGCTGATCATGGTGGCGACCATTGCCTTCGGCATGGGCATCGACAAGCCCAACGTGCGCTTCGTGGCCCACATGGACCTGCCGAAATCCCTGGAGGCGTACTACCAGGAGACCGGCCGCGCCGGGCGTGACGGCCTGCCGGCGGACGCCTGGATGGCCTACGGGCTGCAGGATGTGATCTTCCTCAAGCAGATGCTCAACAACTCCGAGGGCGATGAGCGGCACAAGCGCATCGAGCAGCACAAGCTGGAGGCGATGCTGGCGCTCTGCGAGGAGACCCGCTGCCGCCGCCAGGCACTGCTGGCCTATTTCGACGAGGAGCTGCCGCAGCCCTGCGGGCACTGCGACATCTGCGTCGACGGGGTGCAGACCTGGGACGCCACCGAGCCGGCCCGCCAGGCGCTGTCGACCGTCTACCGCAGCGGCCAGCGCTACGGCGTCGGGCACCTGGTGGATATCCTCCTTGGTCGTGACAACGAGAAGGTTCGCGCGGCGGGCCACCAGCACCTGTCGGTGTTCGGTGTGGGCAAGGCGTTTTCCGAGACGGAGTGGCGCACGCTGTTCCGCCAGTTGGTGGCGCGTGGCCTGGCCGACATCGACCTCGAAGGCTTCGGCGGGCTGCGTCTGAGCGAGGCGTGCCGGCCGCTGCTGCGCGGCGAGGTGACCCTGCAACTGCGCCGCGACCTGTCCACCAAGGCGCCCAAGCCGGCCGCCAGCGCGGCCAGTCAACTGGTGCGTGCCGACGAGCGCGAGCAGTGGGAGGCGCTGCGTACGCTGCGCCGCAAGCTGGCGGAGGAGCACAGTGTGCCGCCCTACGTCATCTTCCCGGACGCCACCCTGCTGGAGATGCTGCGCAGCCGGCCGTCGAGCCTGTCGGACATGGCCCGGGTCAGCGGCGTGGGCGCACGCAAGCTGGAGCGCTACGGCCAGGCCTTCCTCGAAGTGCTCAACGGTGCCGAGTCCGAAGCGCCCCGTGCCGTGGCGGACCTGCGCCATGAGCTGGTCAGCCTGGCCCGCGCCGGCATGACCCCAACGCAGATCGCCCGCCAGTTGCAGTGCACCGAGAAGAACGTCTATGCGCTGCTGGCCGAGGCTATCGCCGCCCAGCAGCTGAGCCTGGAGCAGGCGCTGGACCTGCCCGAGGACACCCTCGGCGAGGTGCAGGATGCCTTCCTTGACGGCGAAGGCGAGCTGCCGCCGGTGGCCGAAGTGGCCCAACTGCTGGGCGGGCGGGTGCCAGAGGGTGTGCTGTACTGCGTGCGTGCGGCGTTGCAGGCGGAGTTCGAGGCCTGAGGACGGGCGGGCAGGGCCACTTGTAGGCCACCCTGGCGGCTACTAATGTGCAACGTGGCGTGCGCGCAGCCGGGAAGGCGCGCGCAGTCTTCGTCATCCATGTGAGGTGGATGCCCGGAGCGTGCCGACGCTGCATGGCCGGGCGCAGCAGCAGGTCCCGGCCCCATAACAAGAGGTGGCCGTGACCACACCCCATGCCTGGCTGGACGATGTGCGTCCCAATCCCTATGCCGACCAGCTCGCCGTCGGCTTCCGCAAATTGCGTTTCGTGCGCCCGCTGGAGCACGAGTACCGGCAGTTCTTTCTGGAACAGTCCTTCGACCTCAAGCGCATTGTGCTGCTGCTGTCGTTGCCCATGTGGCTGGCCTTCGCCGTGCTGGACTTCCAACTGGTGAGCACGGCGGAGCGTTGGTGGATGCTGGCGGTCCGGGTGGTGGTGCTGGTGCTGCTGGTGATCTGCGGCGGTCTGGTGCTGCAGCGGCGTCATGTTCACCTGCTGGCGCCCCTCAGCCAGGCGTGCGTCGCCGCGCTGGGGCTGGGGGCCGCGGCGGTGGTGGCCATCGCCCATCGGGTCGATCCGTCGTTCCCCTATGAAGGCTTGCTGCTGGTGTGCATGGCCGCCTACTTCGTGGTGGGGCTGCGCCTGGGGGAGGCGCTGCTGGTGGCGGTGCTGGTGCTTTCGGTCTACGTGGTGCTGGAGCTGTGGGCGGGCCTGCCGCCGGCGCGGCTGGCGAACAACCTGCTGTTCCTGGTCTGCGGCAATCTGCTGGGGGCGGTGGGCGGCTACCTGGTGGAGTACAAGTCCCGCGAGCATTTCCTGGTGAGTCGGTTGATGCGGCTGCTGGCCGATCACGACAGCCTCACCGGCCTGCACAACCGCCGCAGCTTCAACCGCCAACTGGAGCGGGTCTGGCGGCAGGCACAGCGGGAGTCCAGGCCGCTGGCGCTGCTGCTGTGCGATGTGGACCACTTCAAGGCCTACAACGACCTCTATGGTCACCAGCGTGGGGACGTGGCGCTGCAGCGGGTGGCCGGGGTGCTGGAGGATGCGGCGCGTCGCCCCCTGGACATGGCGGTGCGCCTGGGAGGCGAGGAGTTCGCTGTGCTGCTCTATGGCACCCCGGAGGAGGAGGCGCGTCAGCATGCCGAGCGTATCCGGGCGGCGGTTGAGGCCCTGGCGGTACCCCATGAAGGCTCCAGCACCGGTGCGGTGCTGACGCTGTCCATCGGCCTGGCCTGCCTGGCGCCCCAGGCCGACAGCCCGATCGCGCACCTCTACGCCCTTTATGAACATGCCGACCGGGCGCTGTACCAGGCCAAGGCGTTCGGCCGCAACCAGGTGGTGGCGTGACACTGGCGTAGATGGTCGCTCCGGCTGGCGCCATGGGTGACTGTGCCGCCGGGAGGGCGGTGCTAGCATCGCTCGCCCCTGCACCGGAGAGCCCGCCCCATGGACATGCTGATCGGCCCGGACGGCCAGCCCCGCTACGGCCAGTTCGACACCACCCCGACCCTCATCAACTACCGGGATTTCGACTTCCGCTCACCCATGGGGCGCCGCCGTGGTGCGCTGGCCAAGTGGCGGCGTTTCCACCAGTTCCAGTACTTCGGGATCATCAGCAACGAGCTGATCGGCGGCTGTGCATTGGCCAACCTGAGCCTGCTCGGGGTGGGCTTCGTCTACCTGTTCCACCCGGCCAGCGGGCGCATGATCGAGCGCCAGTTCAAGCTGCCGCTGGGCTGGGGCACGCGTTTTTCCCAGTCGCCCGACAGCGGCACCTGCGAGCTGCGCGTCGGTCGCAACCTGCTGCGATTGGAGAACCAGGCCGAGCGCCGGGAAAAGCGCCTGCGCGTGGAGCTGGACGACGGCACCCGCATCGATGCGCTGTTCGCCGAGCAGGGCTTCCAGCCCATGGGCTTGTGCACCCCGGCCGGGGCGGACGGCTGGGTCTACGCGCGCAAGGTGGCCGGTGTGCCCTGCCAGGGGCGGATCGAGAGCGCGCTGGGGCAGTTCGACCTCGGCACGCTGGGGGCCTACGCCCACCACGACTGGTCGGCCGGCTACATGCGCCCGGAAACGGTGTGGAACTGGGCCTGCCTGTCCGGCGAGGCGGCGGGGATTCGCCTCGGCCTGAACCTCTCCTGCGGGGTCAACGAGACCAGCTTCACCGAGAACTGCTTCTGGCTGGACGGCGAGCTGGTCAAGGTCGACACCGTGCGCTTCGCCTTCGATCGCCAGCAGCCGCTGGAGCCCTGGCACATCACCTCCCATGACGGCCAGGTGGACCTGCACTTCCGTGGCGAGGGGCTGCACAAGGAGCGCCTCAACGCCGGCTTCCTTGCCAGCAACTTCAAGCAGGTCTTCGGCCGTTTCGACGGCGTTCTCCGCCCCCACGGCCGCCCGGCGATTCCCGTGGAGGGGTTGTGGGGCTTTGTCGAAGATCAATATGTGAAGTGGTAGTTACAGTCTGCGGCTTGCTCCGGATCGCCGCCTATGATTAGCTCGCTAACTATTAGTTTTGGCTGTCAGAGTCCGTTTCATGTCCCACACCGATCAACACCGCTTCGCCATGCAGCTTGCGCAGATGTCGCGGGCCTGGCGAGCGGAGATGGACCGTCGTCTGGTCGACCTAGGCCTTTCCCAAGCCCGCTGGCTGGTGCTGCTGCACCTGGCCCGCTTCGAAGAACTTCCCACCCAGCGCGAGCTGGCCAAGAGCGTCGGCGTCGAAGGCCCGACGCTGGCGCGCCTGCTCGATAGCCTCGAAGCCCAGGAGCTGGTCCAGCGCCTGGCCGTGGCCGAGGACCGCCGGGCGAAGAAGATCACCCTCTGCCCCAAGGCCCGGCCGCTGATCGAGAAGATCGAGTCGATCTCCAGCCAGCTGCGCCGCGAGGTCTTCACCGGCATCGACGAGGAAGAGCTGCGTCGTTGCCAGCAGGTCCACGCGAAGATCCTGGCCAATCTGGAACGGCGCTGATGTCGCAGGACCTCGAGGCCCTGCACACCCGCTACGGTTCCCGCTATCCCCACTGGCTGCTGGCGCTGTTGATGGTCGGCAGCATGGCGATGATCCTCGCCTCCACCAGCATCAACGTGGCCTTGCCGACCCTCATGGCGGAGTTCGCCATCGGCCGGCCCATGGCCCAGTGGCTGGCCACAGGCTTTCTCGCCGCGATGACCGCCGGGCTCCTGCTCTCGGCCTGGGCCCAGGCCCGGCTTGGGGCACGGCGTACCGTCCAGCTCGGCATCGGGCTGTTCATCCTCGCCTCGCTGCTCGCGTTGCTGGCCCAGGCGGCCTGGCAACTCATTGCCTTGCGCATCATCCAGGGCGCCAGTGCCGGGGTGATCCAGCCCCTGGCGATGGTGCTGATCTTCCGTGTCTTCGCCGATGGCGGGCGCGGCATGGCCCTGGGCACCTACGGCCTGGGGGTGATGGTGGCGCCGACCCTTGGTCCCACCATCGGTGGCTACCTGATCGACCACTTCGGCTGGCAGGCGGTGTTCTGGCTGCCGCTGCCCATGTGCGTGGCTGCATTGATCGGTGCGCAATGGCTGATGCCCAGTGACCGCAACCGGCAGACCCCGGGCGTGGACCTGCTGGCGTTCGGCTTCCTTTGTGTGGCGCTGTTCGCCCTGCTCGGCGCCCTGGCCGAAGCCCAGCGTTTCGGCTGGCTGGCACCGTCGTGCTGGATACCCGGGCTGTTGGGGATTTCCGCCGCTGGCGGATTTGCCTGGCGCAGCCGGGTGTCGGCGCGACCGTTGCTGCCGATGCGGCTGTGGCGTCATGCGGCGTTCCGCAAGGCCAGTTGGGTGGCTCTGGCGCTGGGGCTCGGGTTATACGGCTCCACCTACCTGATCCCGCTCTACCTGCAGACCGTCGATGGCTACAGTGCCGGTCGCGCTGGCTTGCTCCTGCTGCCCACCGGGGTGGTTCTGGGGCTGGCGTCGTTCGCTGGTGGCTGGCTCAGTGACCAGTTGTCGGCCGCTGCGTTGCTGGTGGGCGGGTTGATGGTGTTCGCCCTGTCCTGCTTCGGCCTGGGGCTGGTGGGGGAAGGGGCGAGCTTCCTGGTGCTGTGCTTCTGGGCCTGTGTCGGCCGCCTCGGCCTGGGCCTGCTGCTGCCGGCCCTTAGCACCGGCTCGCTGGACGTGCTGAGCGCCGAGGAGCTGGCCCAGGGCGCCGGCGCTATCACCTTCGTGCGCCAGTTGGGCGGCGCATTCGGGGTCAACCTGGTGACCTTCTTCCTCGAATGGCGGCATCTGGCAGGTGGCGGCGATCACGCGGCCAATGCCTGGGCCTTCCAGCAGACCTTTTGTCTGGTCGCGCTGCTGTTCCTGATAGCGATCTGGCCTGCCCTGGGCGTTCGCGCGACAAAAGTCTGACGAAATCGGTACGGCGTCTCAGTGGTTGTGTGAATTTCGTCACTTTCATGGCGAAAATCCAGTAAGATTCGTCCGTAATGGCCCGATGCCTTTACTGCGGGCGTTTCATGAAATTCCATCCATACTGATTTCAGCCGGGTTACACAGGGATCGGCCCGACATCACATCGTTCATTGCCAACGCCCGCTTTGGCCATTCCATGGATCGTGGAGTCGTCGTGGCGTTCGAGCCGGCATGACCGGGGGAGGGCACATGGCTCGATTCAACACGTTCCTGGCGGCGCTGGCATCGGGGCCGCTGCTTTATTCAGGCCTGGCGTCAGCGCTGGGTCTGGGCGACATCACCCTGCATTCGGCGCTCAACCAGCCGCTGGAGGCGGACATCGAGTTGCTGGACCTGGGCGACCTGGGGGAAAGCGACATCAGGGTCAGCCTGGCGCCGAACGAGGTGTTCGAGCGCTCCGGGGTTGAGCGCTTCATCTTCCTCAACGACTTGCGCTTCAGCCCGATGATCCGTGGCAGCCGGGGCTACATCCGGGTGGCCTCGAGCAAGCCGGTGCGCGAGCCGTACCTGAACTTCATCGTCGAAGTGGCCCGGCCCAATGGCCGCCTGCTGCGCGAGTACACCTTGCTGCTGGACCCGCCGGAGTCCTCGGCCTACCGCCCGGTGGCTGCGCCCCTGGCAGATGCCCGCGCCCGGCCGACCCAGGCGGTGCCGGCTGCGCCCCGCGAGGCGCCCCCGGCCACCCAGGGCAAGCGCTACACGGTGGCTCGTGGCGACAGTCTCTGGGGCATCGCTCAGCGCCTCAGCGCCGGCAGTGGCATGAGCACGGCGCAGATGATGAACGGCATCCACGCCCTCAACGCCGCAGCCTTTGCCAATGGCGATCCGAGCCGCCTGAGCGTCGGCCAGAGTCTGCTGCTGCCGGATGCCGCCCGTGTCGAGCCGGTTGCGCCGGTGGCCCCGGCGACCGCTCCCGACAGCCTGCGCCTCTCCGAACCCGATGCTCCGGTCGCACCCAATGCCCCGGCCTCCGAGGAGTTACCGCAGCAGTTGGCCGAGGTGCAGCGCCGCGTCGACGCCGAGTTGGCCAACAGCGAGAACGAGCGCCTGCAACTGCGGCAGGACATCGCCGACCTGCAGCTGAAGCTGGAGTCGCTGCAGCAACTGATGGCGGAAAAAGATGCCCAACTGGCGCGCCTGCAAGGTGCCCTGCAGCAGCAGGCCACTGCGCAGCCGCCTGTCGAGCAATCGGCCGCACAGCTCCAGGCCGAAGCGGCGCCGGCCCCGCCGACCGCCGCGCCCGCCGTCGAGCCCGAGGACACCGGCCTGTTCACCTGGCCCAACAGCCTGTTGTTCCTCGGTGTGCCGGCCATCCTGCTGGTGCTTCTGCTGCTCGTCGCGCGTCGGCGCAAGCCTGCGCCTGATGACACGCCGGCCGAGCCGGTGATCGCCCCGGCAGTGGAACCGCGTCCCCGCGCCACCGTCACCCCGCTGGTACGCCCGGCCGCGCCTGCTGCCGTCGCTGCCCCGGTGGAGGCCCCCGTCGCTCCGCCTGCTCGGGTCGACACCCCGTCGCCGGCGCCCCGTCCGTCCAGCGACTCCCTGGACGGCGCGAACATCTACATCGCTTATGGTCGCTTCCGCGATGCCGAGACGGCGCTGCGCGCAGCCATCGTCCAGGAGCCGCGTCGTATTGACCTGCGCTTGCGCCTGCTGGAGGTTCTGGGGGAGCTGGGCGAGTCCGGCGCGTTCGCCAGCGAGGCGCACGCCCTGACCGAGATGGGCATGGAGCCGGCGCGCATCGATGCCATCAAGGCGCGCTACCCCGTGATCGAGGTGCCGTCCGAGGCGGCGCCGATGCTGGAGGAGGCCACCATCATCCTCAACGAGACGCCCCTGGTCGACGAGGTGCCCAGCGTGCCGCTCAGCGGCCTGGACGACGAGTTCACCGACGAGTTCCAGCTCAACCTCGCCGACCTGCCCCTGGATGCCGACTGGGACAGCCTCAGCCCGTTCAAGCCCGATGCACCCAAGAGCCGCGCCGGTCGAGGGCCGGAGAGCACACCCAAGGCACCGGAGCCAGCAGTGGACCCGTCATTCAAGAGCAACCTCCACGAACTGCCGGAAGTGTTCGAGCTGGACCACCTGGACGAACCGGAAGCAGCCGAGCCGCTGCCACTGGCCCAGGCCGACGAGGAGCTGGTGTTCGACCTGGGTGACGACGATCTGGAGCACCTGGCCGCGCACCAGGAGAACATCATGCGGCTCAACCTGGCGCTGGCCTACATCGACCAGGGCGACGTCGGGAGCGCTTGCAACATCCTCAACGAGGTCATCGACCAGGGCGACGAAGAGCAGAAGCAGGAAGCCCGCGAGCTGCTGGCGCGAATCGCCTGACCCCCCTCCAACCGGCGCCCTGGGCGCCGGTTTTCTTTGTGCTGCCGTCACCCCTTGCTCAGAATGTGCGCCCCAGGTTGAGGTAGAGCGCCCGCTCGGCGGCGTCGTTGAGGCCGTAGCTGAAGTCCAGCGGCCCCAGGGGCGTGTCGAAGCTGACGAACAGGCTGCCGGCATTGATGTAGCCGCTGTCGAAGCTGTTGTCCCGGTTCCACGCGCGCCCGCGCTCCAGGCTGGCGCCCACGTAGAAGGGGAAGTCCAGCGGCAGGAACGAGCGCTGGGTCATGCGCCGGTAGTAGATCGCCCGCGCCAGGCTGATGTTCTGCCCGGCCACCGAGTTCTCGCGGAAGCCCGACAACTGGCGCGCACCGCCCAACTGGAAGCTGGAGGGCACCACTTCGGTGCTGTCCAGGGTGCGCCCGTAGCGGCCGCCCAGCACCAGGGTGTCGGGGCCGCGGCTGAAGGCCTTGTCCAGGCTGAGTTCCCATTGCCGGTAGCGGTCGTCGGCACCCAGGCTGGGGTCGAACTGGCGCACGGTGAGCTTGATGTCCTCACCCTCGTGGGGGTAGTCGACGTTGTCCAGGGTGTCGAAGGAGTACTTCGCTTCGTAGTAGCCGTTGCTGAAGCTGAAGCTGGGCAGGCGCCGGTCGCCGATGCGCACGTCGGCCTCGCCCCATTCCTGGCCGATGCCGAGGCGCAGTTCGCCGTTGTTGGCGATCTGCCGGCCCAGGTTGAAGCCGTAGCCGTAGCGCTGCAGGCGGTATTCAGCGATGGGGTCGTTGTCCAGCACGGCGTCGATGTTCTGCGCCGAGGCCGCCAGGTAGGGGGCGACGAAGTAGCGCGAGCCGTAGTCCAGCGGCTGGTAGAACTCGCTGTAGAGCACCTGCTGGCTGCCGATCTGGGCCCGGGTCAGCCACTCGGCACCGAGGTCGTTGAGGCCATTCACCCGGTAGCTGGCACCAAGGTTGTAGGTGCCGCCACCGCGCATGTCGTCGGAGAGGTTCAGGCCCAGGCGCAGGTAGTCGGTGCCGTTGCGCTTGCCGCGGGCACTGATCACCAGGATGTTGCCGTCCTTGTGCTTGACCACGCGGTAATGCACCTGCTCGAAGTAGTCGAGGCCGTAGAGGGTGCCCATGTCGGCCTGCAGGCGGGCGAGGTCCAGGGGCTCGCCGAGCTCCTGGCGGATCTGCCGGCGGATCACCTCATCGCCCACCTTGGAGTCGTTCTCCACCTGGATGCGGGTGATCACCGGGCGTCGCTCACCCGGTTGGCGTGCCTGCACCAGTTCCGCGTCCTGGCCGGGGCGGGCGTCCCGGCGCAGTGTCGCCAGGCGGGCCTGGAGGATGGTGGCGGCCCGGTAGCCGGCGTCGATCACTTCGCGGGCGTGGCTGAAATCGGTGGCGCTGTAGCCGGCCAGGGGCGGCTGCACGAGGATGTCGTCGGGGCCGAGGGTGGCGAGCTGCGCCTCGGAGTTGCGCCGGGTCATCAGCGTCACCGACTGGTTGAGCACGTCCACCACGGTGGTCAGCTCCTTGCGGCTGCGCAGGGGCGTGCCGATGTCGACGGTGATCACCCGGTCGACGCCCATCTCCCGTGCCACGTCCACCGGGATGTTGTCCACCATGCCGCCGTCCACCAGCAGGCGCCCGTCCACTTCAACCGGGGCGAACACCGCGGGGATCGACATGCTGGCGCGGATGGCCTGGGGCAGGTGGCCCTTGCGGAATACCACCTTCTCGCCGGTGGAGATGTCGGTGGCCACGGCGCGGAAGGGGATTCCCAGGCGGTCGAAGTCGCGGGTGTCGCTGGTGTGCACCAGCAGGCTCTCCAGCAGCAGTGCGAGGTTCTGGCCCTGGATCACGCCGAGCGGCAGGCCCAGGCTGCCGTCGTCACGAAAGCTGAGCTTCTGCTTCACCAGGAAGTCGCGGTCGTCCTGCTTGCGGCGGAAGGGCACGTCCTCCCGCGCGGGGGCGTCGGAGAGGGCCTGGCGCCAGTCCAGGGTCAGCGCGAGCTTTTCCAGCTCCTCGACGCTGTAGCCGGAGGCATAGAGCCCGCCGATCACCGCGCCCATGCTGGTGCCGGCGATGGCGTCGATGTGGATACCTTGCTCCTCCAGTGCCTTGAGCACGCCGATGTGGGCCAGCCCGCGGGCGGCCCCGCCGGAAAGCACCAGGCCGACGCGGGGCCGTGCGGCATCGGCCACGGCGCAGCAGGTGGTGAGCAGGAGGGTGAGGGCGAGGAGCACGCGGCGCATAACGCTTCCCTGGTCAGGCGGGGGAAAAAGGCCGCTATTATAGGCGCCCTCCCGACTGCTCCGAGCCTGAAATGAGTGCTGCCAAGCCCGAGATCGTCATCACCTATTGCACCCAATGCCAATGGCTGCTGCGTGCTGCCTGGCTGGCCCAGGAGCTGCTCAGCACCTTCTCCGAAGACCTCGGCCGGGTGGCGCTGGAGCCCGGCAGCGGCGGTGTGTTCCGCATCACCTGCGACGGCGTGGAGATCTGGGAGCGCAAGGCCGACGGCGGCTTCCCCGAGGCCAAGGTGCTCAAGCAGCGGGTTCGCGACCGCATCGACCCGGCCCGCGACCTGGGCCACAACGACCGCCCCTGAGCGGCGTGTATCAGAACGTTTGCCGCCCCTTTAAACAGCACTGACCCCCTCTCGACCGGGCACGGCGAATGATTCGCCCGTGGCTGCCGTGTGCGGCTGTTCTGCGATGAGGTGAGCGAAGTCGGTGAAACGAACCCTGGTCCTGGCGCTGGGGCTGTCCACCCAGGTGCTGGCCGGACGGTGCCCGCGAGCTGTGGATCGGCAGCAGGCTGTACTTCGTCGCCGCCGGCTCCTGCTACCTGTGGAACAGCAGCGCAACACGCTACGAGGTGGTCGCCCTGCCGCCCATGGTGCAAGGCAACCGCGTGGCCAGCTACGAAGTGATCGCCTACCCGGCCAACGGGCAGCGTGTCGGCCAGAGTGGCTTCGACCCCGCCACCGCGACGCGCCCAGTGGGCGCCGAAGTCACCGAGCGCTACCGCCGGGCCCTGGGCGCTTGCCTCGCCGGGCGTGGCTACAGCCTCAACTGACGATGTGGGCAGATGGCCGGGTCGGTTCAGCCCAAGTGCTGCGACCTGGCCTGCTCGGCGCGCACCGCAGCAACGAATGTCTGCATCGCCGAAGAGGCGACCCGGCTGCGCCGACTGATCAGGCCGTAGGGCGGCAGTCGTGGGCCGAAATGGATGGGAAGAATGGCCAGCAGGTGACGGCCGGGGTAATCCTCCACCACCGAGCGAGGGGTCACACCGATCATGTCGGTCTGCTGCAACAGGGACAGCAGGGTCATGATCGATGTCGTTTCGACGATGCTGCTGGGGAGGTCCACCCGTGCGTTGTGAAAGGCCTGGTTGACGATGGCCCGCATCGGGCTCGGGTGTTGCTGCAACACCCAGGTCATGCCCTGCAGCTCTTCCCAGGTCAGGTGGCTGGCCTGGGTCGTCGGATTGTGCGCGCCAGCGACCACGCACAGTTCCTCTTCGCCGAGGCTGTCGAACATCAGGTCATCGGCACGCGTACCGGTGGGGATGCGCCCCATCACCACGTCCAACTGGTCCTGTTGCAGGGCCTGGACCAGTACGTCGCTGGTGTCCACCTGGATGCTCATGGACAGGCGAGGGTGGCTTTGCTTCAGCGTGGCGATGGTGCGTGTCAGCAGGCCCGAAGCGAGTGCAGGAATCGCCCCGACCGTGACCCTGCCCAGGTTGCCGGACTCCAGGGCCACCAGTTCCTCGCGCATGCCGGAGAGTTCCGAGAACACCATCCGCGCGTAGTAGATCACCGTCTCTCCGAACGGCGTGGCACGCATGCCCCTTGGCAGTCGCTCGAAGAGTTCGACGCCGAGCAGGCTTTCGGCCTCGTGGAGCATCTTGGTGGCGGCGGGTTGGGTCATGCCGATTTCGTCAGCGGCACGGCGCAGGGAGCCGAGATCCTCCAGGGCGATCATCAGGCGCAACTGACGCAGGCGCAGACGGCTGTGGATGAGACTGGCGTCGGGTATTCGGGACATTGCGGCGGCTCGCTGATCGGAAGGTCGCAAGCCTGGCAACAAACCGCTGCCGCTGCCAAGGGGGCGCCGTGCGGTGAGGGTCATCCGAGGGACTCCCCAGGCGCCATGTGGCGCCTGCGCAGGCGTTGCAGCAGGCGCGCCAGCAGCGGCCAGAACAGCATCAGCAAGGCTGCGCCGGTGAGGCTGCCCACCAGGGGGTTGGACCAGAAGATCGCCAGCTCCCCATCGGAGAACAGCATCGACTGGCGGAAGGCATCCTCGGCCTTGTCGCCCAGCACTGCCGCCAGCACCAGGGGGGCGATGGGGTAGCCAAGTTTCTTGAACAGATAGCCCAGCGCTCCGAAGCCCAGCATCAGCGCCACGTCGAACATCGAGTTGTGCACCGAATAGGCCCCGATGGCGCAGACCATGATGATGATCGGCGCAATGATCGAGAACGGGATGCGCAGGATCGAAGCGAACAGCGGCACCGTGGCCAGCACCACGATCAGGCTGACCACATTGCCCAGGTACATGCTGGCGATCAGGCCCCAGACGAAGTCGTGCTGCTCGACGAACAGCGTCGGTCCCGGATGCAGGCCCCAGATCATCAGGCCGCCGAGCATCACCGCTGCCGTGGCCGAGCCGGGGATGCCCAGGGTCAGCATCGGCAGCAGGGCGCTGGTGCCGGCGCTGTGGTCAGCGGTTTCCGGGGCGATGACCCCTTCGAGCTCACCCTTGCCGAAGTTGTCGCGGTTCTTCGAGAAGCGCCGCGCCAGGCTGTAGCTCATGAACGAGGCGGCGGTCGGGCCGCCGGGGGTTATGCCCATCCAGCAGCCGACCAGCACGCTGCGTAGCCAGCTCAGCCAATAGCGCGGCAGCTTGGCCCAGGTGCGCAGGATGGTCATCGGCGTGATACGCGCATGCTCCCCGCGAAACACCAGGCCTTCCTCCACCGTGCAGAGAATCTCGCCGATGCCGAACAGGCCGATCACTGCCACTTCGAAGCTGATGCCCGACAGCAACCAGCTCTGGTCGAAGGTCAGGCGCAGGTCACCGGACACCGTGTCCATGCCCACCGCGGCCATGGCGAACCCGATCATCATCGCCACCACGGTCTTCAGCGGCGGGTTCCTGCTCATGCCGATGAAGGTGCAGAAGGCCAGCAGGTAGACGGCGAAGAATTCCGGCGAACTGAACTGCATGGCGAAGTCGGCGATGCGTGTGGACAGGAAGGTCAGCAGCAGCACGCCCATCAGCGCCCCCAGCAGGGCCGAGGTGAAGGCGGCGGTCAGAGCCTCGGCAGCCTTGCCCTGGCGAGCCATGGGATAGCCATCGAAGGTGGTCGCCACCGACGAGGGCTCGCCGGGAATGTTGAACAGGATCGAGGTGATCGAGCCGCCGAACAGTGCGCCCCAGTACATGCAGGAGAGCAGGATGATGGCCGACACCGGTTCCATGGTGAAAGTCAGCGGCAACAGCAACGCCACGCCATTGGGCGCACCGAGGCCCGGCAGTACGCCGACCAGGATGCCCAGCAGCACCCCCACCACCATCACGCCGATGTGGCCGGGCGTGAGGATGAGGTTCATGCCATGCAGGAGGGAATCGATCTCGCTCATGCCCACCATCCTCCCAGCCCTGCCAGCGGACCCGCCGGCAAGGGCACCTTGAACCACAGGGCGAAGATCAGGTAGCTGGCCAGGCTGGCGCCCACTGCCACGGCGAGGATCATCGGCCAACCGTAGGGGCTCTGGCGCTGGCGGTCGCGCCACATGAACCCGGCGATGAGCAGCGCCGACGCGATGTAGATGCCGGTGAAGGGCATGATGGCCACGTACAGGGCAACGGGCAGGTACACCGCCAACACCTGGCGGAAGGCGCGGCGGCTGACGAAGGCGTGGCCCAATGCGCGCCAGTTGAGCGCCGTGGACAACAGATTGGCCAGGCTGGCGCCGCTCAGCAGCAGGCCGATGTAGAAGGGGAAGTAGCCCGCTTCCGGGCCGGCATCGCCCCAGCCGATGTCGCTCTCGATGCTACCCAGCATCACCACTGCGCCGAGCGCCCCGGTGAACAGGGCCAGGCCGCACTCCACCCAGCGTGTACCGAGCAGGGCCGCGCTATCGTGTTTCGGATTCATGTCGTTCACCCTCGATGCGGGCACCACGCCAGGGGGGCCCTCGGTGGATCACTTGCGCAGCCAGCCGGCCTGCTCGAAGACCGGGGTGGCCCGGGCGGTGTCCTGCTCGATGTAGGCGATCAGCTCGTCACCGGTGAGGAAGGTCGGTACCAGTGCATTACGCGCGACATACGCCTTGAATTCGGCGGTCTGAGTGACCTTGCGCAGCAGATCGACATAGAACGCCTGCTGTTCGGCAGAAACACCGCCGGCCATGAACACCGTGCGCGGGAAGCGGTACTGGTCGATGCCCAGGCCCTGCTCCTTGCAGGTCGGCACGTCTGACCAGGCGTGCTCCCCGGTGACTTTCTCGCGGTAGGTCATCCGCGCCTGGCTGAACACGCACAGCGGGCGAACCTGGTTGCCGCGCCACTGGCTGACACTCTCGGCCGGGTTGTTGACGTTGGAGGTGATGTGCTTGCCGGCCAACTGCGTGGCCGCTTCGCTGCCGCTCTTGAAGGGGATGTAGGTCAGCGTGCTGCCCGTGGTCTGGTTGAGCAGCAGGGTCAGGGTCTGGTCGACATCCTTGGACTGGCTGCCGCCCATGCGCATCTTCGTTGGGTTGTCGCGTGCCGCGTCGACGTAGGCCCTGCCGTCCTGCCAGGGGGCATCCTGGTAGGTCCAGAGGATGAAGTCGTCCTCGGCCACGGCAGCCACCGGGGTGAGGTCGCTCCACTGGTAGCCGAGTCTGGCAACCAGCGGCAGCAAATAGACGTTGTTGGTGCCGATCACTAGGCGTTCGGGTTTGCCCTTGGCCAGCTTCATGTCGAGGAAGGCCTCGGCGCCGTTGCCGCCTCCCTTGTTCAGCACCACCGTGTTGACGTCCAGCAGCTTGTGCCGGGTGATGATCGACTGGATCAGGCGACCGAGCTGGTCGGTGCCCCCGCCAGGGCCGCCGGCGACGACGATCTCGATGTTCTTCTCCGGTTGCCAGGCATGGGCCAGAGCGGGCAGGGCGCCTGTGCAGATCAGGGTGCAGCCGGCGAGCAGGCGAGCGAGATGACGAACACGTGGAGTCCGCATGGTGAGCCTCTTGTTGTGCTTGTTATCGAGTGGCTCGAGTGTGGGAAGCGAGTCTGCCCGCGTCCACTGAGTAAATCGCATACACCGATAGCCTGGGGTTATCGAATCGTTCTGCAGTGCGTGTTCGTGGAATCGGTAGCGGTGGCTTGAGCGATATCCAGGGGTGATAGGCCTATGAGGGGTTTTGATTGGACGGTAATAGCCCAGGGTTGAATAGTGCCTCTACACCGGTGGCCGACTCGAAGCGCCGGACCCTTACAAGAACGATAACGATGAGGTCTCCGCCATGGCTGATTCGAGCGCAACACCCCACCTGCACCCGTCGTCTGCCTCTACCGCCCCGGTGACCCACGCACATCCCACTAACGTGCGCTGGCGCATCTTCGCCCTCATCTTCGCCCTGACGGTGATCAACCTGGTCGATCGGGTTTCGCTGTCCATCGCCATGCCGGTCATCGCCGGTGAGTTCCAGCTCTCGCCGAGCATGCAGGGGTTGATCCTCAGCAGCTTCTTCTGGGCCTATGCGCTGTTGCAGATTCCCGGAGGCTGGATGATCGACCGCTATGGCCCACGCCGGGTCATTGCCTGGTCCACCGGCTTGTGGGGCACCTTCCAGACACTCGCCGCTTTCGCTACCGGTGGCTTGTCGCTGATCGTCGCCCGGGTCGCCCTGGGGGCAGCGGAGGCGCCTCTATTTCCCGCCGGCGGCAAGCTCAACTCCCTCTGGCTGGGCAGCGGCGAGCGAAGCCGGGGTGCCGTGCTGATGGATTGTGGCGGTCCGCTGGGCGTGGCCCTCGGCGGCCTGATCATCGCCTACCTGATCGCCGTACTGGGCTCCTGGCGCACGGCCTTCTTCATCGCCGGCATCGCCACCCTGGCCACCGGTTGGCTGGCCTGGCGCTACCTGCGTGACAACCCGGCCGAGCATCCACAGGTGAACCGGGCCGAACTGAACGTGATCAACGAGGGACGCAGCGTTCCGATGGCCGATGCGGCACACCATCACGTCCGTGGCCTGGGCATCGCCCATCGTTCGCTGGTCGGCATCCTGCTCGGTCGTGCCAGTTGGGCCATGGTCTTTTTCGGCCTGCTGACCTGGGGACCCAGCTACCTGGCCCAAGCCCGTGGCTTCGACATCAAGGGCATTGGTGCAGCCACCTTCGTGATCTTCCTGTGTGGCGCCGTCGGTTCGCTGGCCGGTGGCTTCTGCTGCGACCTGCTGATCCGCAAGGGCATGCGTCGCGGTCTGGCCGCCAAGGGCATGCTGAGCATCTCCGGCCTGGCCGCGCTGGGCGCCTTCCTGCTGTTGCCGAGCCTGAGCGATGCCTATCTGGCCGTCGGCCTGCTGTCGCTGACCGCCTTCTTCCTGATGTGGGGCAGCCTGTACTGGAGCTTCCCGGCATTGCTGGCATCGCCTGCACGGGTGGGGCTGATCGGCGGCGTGATGAACCTGGCCGGCAGCCTGGGCGGCATCGCCGTGCCCATTCTGGTTGGCCTGCTGGTGCAGCATGCCGGCGGCTATCCCGCGGTACTGGCCTTCTTCGCCTTGTGCTCGGCCCTGTTCATCGCCGGCACCCTGCTGATTTCCCTGGATGACACCGAGGTTTCCCATGGCTGAGCTGTACGACGGGCCGATCGTCGACGCCCATCACCATTTCTGGGACCCACAGCGCAACCACCACCCCTGGCTCTCCGGCGAACACTGCATCCCATTCCGCTACGGTGACTACAGCGCGATCAAGCGCCGCTATTTCCCGGCGGACTACCTGGCCGATGCCGGCGAGCATCCGGTGGTGGAAACCGTGTACGTGGAGACCGAATGGAACCCGCGCGACCCCATCGGCGAGACTGCCTTCATCCATGAGATTGCCGCCCTGTATGGCGCGCCCAACGCCGTCGTTGCGCAAGCCTGGCTGGATGCCCCGGATGCCGCCGACGTGCTCGAAGCGCAGGCGGCCTTCGAACGGGTGCGCAGCGTGCGGCACAAGCCCGGTGGCCCGGCCTCACCCGAGGATGTCGGGGCCTGCCGCACGCTGATGAGCGACGAGCGTTGGCGTCAGGGCTATGCCGGACTGGCGCGGCACGGGCTGCACTTCGATCTGCAGACACCCTGGTGGAACCTGCACGAGGCCATCGCACTGGCCCGCGACTTCCCCGCAACCCGGATCATCCTCAACCATGCCGGTCTGCCGTCCGATCGCAGCGAGCAGGGTTTGGCCGCCTGGCATGCGGCCATGGCCAGCCTGGCCGAATGCGCCAACGTCGCCGTCAAGGTGTCCGGCATCGGCCTGCCCGGCAGGCGCTGGAGCGTGGCGGACAACGCCTGGATCGTGCGCGAGACCATCGCCATGTTCGGCTCCGAGCGGGTGATGTTTGCCAGCAACTTCCCCGTCGACAGCCTGTGCGGCTCGTTCGACGACATCTACGGCGGCTTCAAGCGCATCGTCGCCGACCTGCCGCTGGCCCAGCAGGAACAGCTTTTCTGCCGCAACGCACGGCGTATCTACCGCACCGTGCCCGATGCGATCCGCCTGGATGACGCATCGGCCGACCTGAGGACTCATGCATGAACAAAGCCCCCCTCCCACGCCTGGCCATGGTGCTGGGCGACCCCGCCGGCATCGGCCCCGAACTGATCGCCCGCCTGCTTGCCGAGCCCGAGGTAAGGCGCACGGCCCATGTGCTGCTGATCGCCGATGAAGCGGAACTGCGCCGAGGCATGGACATCGCCGGGCAGTCCTTCACCTACCGCCTGATCGACTCGACAGAAGCCCTGGCCTTCGCCGACGACACGCCGCTGCTGCTGCCCTTCCGGGGGCGTGCCCAGGGCGACTTTCCACGTGGCCAGGCCAGCGTGATCGGAGGCCAGTACAGCCTCGACACCCTGGAGCAGGCCTTGCGCCTCACCGCTGATGGCGTCACCGACGCGATCCTCTTCGGCCCCCTGAACAAGACCTCGTTGCACATGGCGGGCATGGATCACAGCGATGAGTTGCACTGGTTCGCCGACTACCTCGGCTTCGACGGCCCGTTCTGCGAGTTCAACGTGCTCGACGACCTGTGGACGTCGCGGGTGACCTCCCATGTCGCGTTGGCCGAGGTGCCTGGACTGATCAGCCGGGAACGGGTGGTGGAGGCGATCCGCCTGATCGATACCGCTCTCAGGCGCAATGGCCTGGACAAGCCACGCATCGGCGTCTGCGGCCTCAACCCGCACAACGGTGACAACGGCGGTTTTGGTCGCGAAGAGCTGGACATCATCGGCCCGGCTGTCGAGCAGGCACGTGCCGAGGGGATCGAGGCGCTCGGTCCGTACCCGGGCGACACCATCTTCCTCAAGGTGCAGGGTGACAGCCGAGCCTTCGACGCGGTGGTGACCATGTACCACGACCAGGGCCAGATCGCGATCAAGCTGATGGGGTTCTCCCGCGGCGTGACCGTGCAGGGTGGCCTGCCGATCCCGATCACCACGCCAGCGCACGGCACGGCGTTCGACATCGCCGGGCAGGGCACGGCCAATGTCGGTGCCACCCGCCAGGCATTCGAGATCGCCTGCCGCATGGGCCGGAAACCGCGTCACTGAGCCACCCCCTGCTGCTGCCGCAAACACAGTAAAAGGAGCCGTTCACGGCTACCCATCGCAAGCACCCGCAGCCAGTGCTGCCGGGTGAAGGGGAGGGCTTTGCCCATGAGCCTGTGATCCTGCTTGCCGAAGATGGCCATGCGTTGCCGCAGACCCAGGGGCGCCTCATCGATAACGAATGAAAGGCTATGCGCCGCCAACTCATTTCCTGGGGTTATCACTGGATGTGCAGAAGTGATTATTCGCTACCCCGGTGACTGACTAGAGTCGGCGTTGTGACAGAGCCCAGAGGTCTAGCCGAATACCTACAAGAAGCCTGCGATGACGCCCGGCAAGGTGCTCATCGGTATTGCAAGGACATGACCATGACTCGATCTGCCGTGTTCTCCGAAACGCTCATTTCTGCAATCGCCAAGAGCCGCCTGCGGCTGTTGCCCTTCCTCATCCTGATGTACGTGCTGGCGTTCATCGACCGTGCCAACGTTGGCTACGCCCGCAGTGTGCTGCAGGCCGACACCGGCCTCAGTGACGCGGCCTTCGCCTTCGGGGCCGGCATTTTCTTCGTCGGCTACGCCTTCTTCGAAGTCCCCAGCAACCTGATGTTGCATCGTCTCGGTGCGCGGGTCTGGCTGTGCCGGATCATGGTCACCTGGGGCCTGGTCTCGGCAGCCATGATGTTTGCCAACGACGCCCTGACCTTCTATGTGCTGCGTTTTCTGCTGGGGGTCGCGGAGGCCGGTTTCTTCCCCGGCATCATCCTCTATCTCACCTACTGGTTCCCGGCGCGTAGCCGTGGGCAAGCGCTTGGTCTGTTCTATTTCGGCTTGCCCCTGGCGCTGCTGGTGGGCGGTCCGCTGTCGGGCTGGCTGCTGGAGTTCCACGGCGTATTCGGCCTGACCAACTGGCAGTGGCTGTTCGTCGTCGAGGGTTTGATGGCCTCGGCGGTGGGAGTCGCCACCTACTTCTACCTGGTCGACCGTCCTCGTGATGCCCGCTGGCTCAATGCTGAAGAGAAGGCCGCACTCGAAGCCTGTCTGGCCGAGGAGGATGCGGGAAAGCGCGAGCACAGCCCCCGGGGGTTCCTCAGTGCCCTGCGTGACGGCCATGTACTCCGGTTCTGCCTGGTGTACTTCACGGTGCAGATGAGTGTGTACGGTGTGGTGTTCTACCTGCCGACCCGGATCGCCAGTTTCCTTGATGGTCACGTTGGCCTGGGCGTGGGGTTGCTGACCGCGATTCCCTGGCTTTGCGCCCTGGCAGTCACTCGCCTGGTGACCTGGCAGGCCGACCGTACCGGCCAGCATCGCCGCGTCGCCGCCATCATGCTGGCCATGGCTGCGGGGGGCATTGCGGCCTCGGCCCTCAGCCCGACCCTGCCTCTGGTGGTGATTGCCTTCTGCTTTGCCGCGGCTGGGTTCGTTGCCGTACAGCCGCTGTTCTGGACCCTGCCCACCGGCTACCTGAGTGGTGCCGCAGCAGCCAGTGGCATCGCCCTCATCAACTCCCTGGGCAACCTGGGGGGCTTCGTCGCCCCGAACCTGAAGACCGCCATGGAGACGTTTTTTGCCGACCCTCGTGCCGGCATGTTCGCTCTGGCTTTGGTGGGCTTGCTCGGCGCCGGGCTGATCCTCCGCCTCAATACCCTCAAACACAGGGACTCGCCGGTTCCGCAAGCGGTTCGTACTCCCTGACCCACCATGCAAGGAGCTGTAAGCATGAAAATAAAGTCCGTCCGTACCCGCGTCTTCGAATGGAAGGGCAAGGTCGTTCCACCCCAGCCCCACTTCTGCACCAACGCCGGCGACCTTCTTTTCGAGCGTGGCGATGCCATGGGCTCGTTCCGTTTCCACGGCTGGCTGGTGGTCGAGATCGAGACCGATAACGGCATCGTCGGCATCGGCAACTGCGCCCTGGCTCCGCGTGTAGCGAAGGAAATCATCGACCTCTACCTGGCCCCCATCTGCATCGGTGAAGACCCGTTCGACAGCGAGTACATCTGGCAGAAGATGTACCGCCGCACTCACGCCTGGGGCCGCAAGGGCATCGGCATGGCGGCCATCTCGGCTGTCGACCTGGCGATCTGGGACATCATGGGCAAGGCCGTGGGCAAGCCGGTGTTCAAGCTGCTGGGCGGCCGCACCAAGGAGAAGATCTGGACCTATGCCTCCAAGCTGTACGCCAACGACAACCTCGACCTGTTCCTGGAAGAGGCTCAGGGCTACCTGAGCCAGGGCTTCACCGCGCTGAAAATGCGTTTCGGCTACGGCCCCAAGGACGGCCCGGCAGGCATGCGCCGCAACATCGAGCAGGTGCGTGCGCTGCGTGAGCTGGCGGGGCCGGACGTCGACATCATGCTCGAGTGCTACATGGGCTGGACCCTGGAATATGCACGGCGCATGTTGCCGAAGCTGGCTGAGTTCGAGCCGCGCTGGCTGGAAGAGCCAGTGCTTGCCGACGACATCGAAGGCTACATCGAGCTGAAGAAGATGGGGGTCATGCCGATCTCCGGTGGCGAGCATGAGTTCACCGGTCATGGTTTCAAGGACTTGCTCGAACGCCGTGCGGTGGACGTCATCCAGTACGACACCAACCGGGTTGGCGGCATCACCGCCGCACGCAAGATCAACGCCATGGCCGAAGCCTGGTCGGTGCCGGTCATCCCCCATGCCGGGCAGATGCACAACTACCACCTGACCATGGCCAGTACCGCCTCGCCGATGGCCGAGTTCTTCCCGGTGTTCGACGTCGAGGTCGGCAACGAGTTGTTCTACTACGTCTTCAAGGGCGAGCCACAACCGATCAACGGCTACATCCAGCTCGATGACGACAAGCCGGGTCTGGGCCTGGAGATTTCCGAGGAATACCTCAAGGACTTCAACATCATCGAATGACCGCAGTGGCGCAGCCGGCTGGCGGCGCCCTCAGCATCGAAGGAGAAACCCAGATGCGGCTGATTCAATTCGAAAACCAGGCGGGACAACGCCAGGTGGGCGTCATCGAAGGCGCCCAGGTACAGGTGGTACGCGGCGTGAGCAGCATGCGCGAGTTGGGTTTGGCGGCGATTCGTGCCGGCCATGGCCTGGCGGCGGAAGTGGACGCACGCGGCGGCGACGCCGGCCCGGATTATGCCGGCCTGCTGGCAGCCGGTCAGGTACTGCCGCCGCTGGACCATGACGACCCGGCACATTGCCTGATCAGTGGCACCGGCCTGACCCACCTGGGCAGCGCTGCCACGCGCGACAAGATGCACCAGCAGGACGAGGCCAGCCTGACCGACACCATGCGCATCTTCAAATGGGGCCTGGAGGGCGGCAAGCCTGCGAGCGGTACGGTCGGTGCGCAACCGGAGTGGTTCTACAAGGGCGATGGCAGCATCGTCGTGCGACCCGGCGCCGATTTCCCGGTGCCGGAGTTCGCCGAGGACGCGGGCGAGGAGCCCGAGCTGGTCGGCCTCTACCTGGTCGGTGACGATGGCCGGCCCTATCGGCTGGGCTACGCCCTGGGCAACGAGTTCTCCGACCACGTCATGGAGCGCCGCAACTACCTGTACCTGGCACATTCCAAGCTGCGCTACTGCGCCTATGGCCCGGAGCTGCGCGTCGGCGAGCTGCCGCGCAACCTGCGTGGCCACAGCCGCATCCTGCGGGGGGGCGAGGTGCTCTGGGAGCGCGAGTTCCTTTCCGGTGAGGACAACATGTGCCACAGCCTGGAGAACCTTGAGTACCACCACTTCAAGTACGCGCAGTTCCTTCGGCCGGGGGACGTGCATGTGCATTACTTCGGCACCGCGACGCTGTCGTTCGCTGACGGTATCAAGGCGGTGCCGGGCGATACCTTCGAGATCGCTCTGGATCTCTTCGGTGCGCCGCTGCGCAACGGCATCACACACAAGCCCGTCGGCTTGCAGCCCGGGCAGGTCAGCGCGCTCTGAGCTGTCGCCACGCGCCGCTGCACAACGGTGGCGCGTGTCTTCTCTCAGCCTGCGGAGCGCTCGACTCCACCCCGCCGTTACCCACGGCGGTCGTTCGTGATCCCATTCGCTCTAGGAGCCCCTGATGACTGGCAGACTCGGTCACAACTACATCGCCGGGCGGCGCAGTGCCGCCGGACACATCCGCCTGCAGAGCCTGGACGCCACCACAGGCGAGGCACTGCCGGGCGCCTTCATCCAGGCCACCGAAGCCGAGGTGGCGGCTGCCGCTGAAGCCGCCGCCCTGGCCTTTCCCTCGTACAGCAAGCTCGATCCCAGGCACCGTGCCGAATTCCTCGACGCCATCGCCGATGAACTCGATGCGCTGGGTGATGACTTCGTTGCCATTGTCTGCCGTGAAACGGCGTTGCCGGCTGCCCGTATTCAGGGTGAGCGGGGCCGTACCAGTGGCCAGTTGCGGCTGTTCGCCTCGGTGCTCAGACGCGGCGATTTCCATGGCGCACGCATCGACCGTGCCTTGCCTGCGCGTACACCACTGCCGCGCCCGGACCTGCGCCAGTGCCGGCTGGGGGTCGGTCCGGTCGCGGTCTTCGGCGCCAGCAACTTCCCGCTGGCGTTCTCTACGGCTGGTGGTGACACCGCTGCTGCACTGGCAGCCGGCTGTCCGGTGGTGGTCAAGGCCCACAGCGGCCACATGGCCACCGCCGAATGGGTGGCCGATGCCATCCTGCGTGCGGCTGACAGGACCGGTATGCCTGCCGGTGTGTTCAACATGATCTATGGCGGTGGTGTCGGCGCCGCGCTGGTGCAGCACCCGGCGATCCGGGCGGTCGGCTTCACCGGCTCGCTCAAGGGGGGACGTGCCCTGTGCGACCTGGCAGCGGCGCGCCCGCAGCCGATCCCGGTGTTTGCCGAAATGAGCAGCATCAACCCGGTGGTGCTCCTGCCGCAGGCGCTGCAGGCACGCGGCGAGCGCATTGCCGCCGAGCTGGCGGCTTCAGTGGTGCTGGGAGGTGGCCAGTTCTGTACCAAGCCGGGTCTGGTCATCGGCATCCGCAGCGCGGCGTTCAGTGATTTCGCCGCCTGCCTGGGCGATGCGATTGGCAGCCAGTCGGCTCAGACGATGCTCAATGCCAGTACCTTGCGCAGCTATGCCCATGGTGTGGCTGCCTTGCTGGCACACCCTGGCGTGCGCCACCTGGCGGGCCGGCCCCAGGCTGGCCAGCAGGCACAGCCGCAGGTGTTCCAGGCTGATGTCAGCCTGCTGTTGCACGGTGATGCTCTGCTGCAGGAGGAAGTCTTCGGGCCCGCCACCGTATTGGTCGAAGTGGCCGATCGTGCCGAACTGCAACAGGCGCTGCAGGCCCTGCACGGACAGCTCACCGCCACGCTGATCGCCGACGAGCAGGATCTGGACGGGTTTTCCGATCTGGTGCCGTTGCTTGAACGCCAGGCCGGCCGCCTGCTGCTCAATGGCTACCCGACCGGTGTTGAGGTGTGCGATGCGATGGTGCATGGCGGGCCTTATCCGGCGACATCGGATGCCCGGGGTACGTCGGTGGGGACACTGGCGATCGACCGCTTCCTGCGCCCGGTGTGCTACCAGAACTACCCGGACAGGTGGCTGCCTGCTGCGTTGCAGAATGCCAACCCGCTCGGTATCCAGCGCCTGGTGGATGGCCGGCCGAGTCACGACCCGATCCCTTGACCGGGTGCACGGGGCACTCCTGCGGAGCTGCCCCGTGCCGTCGAGCCTGATCGGTTCAGTGCTTCATCCGGGCCGGGACGAAGACCGCACCGATGATCAGCACGCCGCCCACCAGCATCCGCAGGGACGGCTCCTCACTGAACAGCCACCAGGCGAAGGCAATACCGTAGACCGGCTCCAGGGCGAAGATCACCGCAGTGGTCCGTGCCTTGAGCACCTTCAGGCTGGCCACGAACAGGCTGTGGGCGAGGCCGGTGCAGAGCACGCCGAGCAGGCCGATCCACAGCCAGTCCAGTGCGCGGGGTTCGGGCAGGACCGGCCATACCGGCAACACCAGCAGCCCGACGATGGTGAGGTTCTGCCAGAGCGCGGCGTGTACCGGGTCCAGACCCCGGGTGGTGGCACGGTTGAGCAGCGACAGCAGGGCGAACAGCAAGCCGGAGAGCACGGCGGCGATCAGCCCTTGGGTGGCATCGCTGGCCAGGTCGAAATCCGGCGTCACCAGCACCAGGCCGATGCTCACCAGGGCCACCACCAGCACCTCGCGCAGGTGGATGCGTTCGCGGAACAGCAACGCCTCCAGCAACAGGGTGAAGGCCGGGAAGCTGGCAAAGCCGAGGGTGGCGATGGCCACGCCGCCCACCTTCACCGCCTGGAAGAACAGCACCCAGTGCCCGCCCAGCAGCAGGCCGCCCAGCAGCAGCGCGGGCAGTTGGCGTGGCCCAGGCCGTGCGCCGCGGTCGCCGCCGACGAAGCGGGCGAACAGCGCCAGGGCGAGGACGGCAAACGCCGCACGGCCGAAGGTGATCATCATCGGCGAGGTTTCCGCCAGCTTGCCGAAGATGCCGGAGAGGCCGAACAGCAGGGCGCCCAGGTGGATGGCGAGCAGGGCGTTGCGCGGCGTCATGCCAGGCGTGCGCCGTTGGGCAGGGGCTTGTCGAAGCTGGCCAGCACCACCTTCCCCTCGGCGTCATAGACGCCGGTGACCAGCACTTCGGAGCGGATGCCGGCGACGCGCTTGGGGGCGAAGTTGCAGACGCACAGCACCTGCCGGCCCACCAGGTCTTCGGCGGCGTAGTGGGCGGTGAGCTGGGCGCTGGAGGTCTTCAGGCCCAGCTCGCCCAGGTCCACCTCCAGCACGTAGGCGGGCTTGATGGCTTTGGGGTTGGGCTGGGCGGAGCGGATGGTGCCGACGCGCAGGTCGACGTTCAGGAAGTCTTCCCATTCGATGGTGGTGGTCATGCTGATCCCCAGTGAAACGATGGCGGCAGTCTAGAGGCTCGTGCCGCCGATGTCTGTCGCGGGGCTCGCGGGCTTTGTCGCGCTACTCGCGCTGGCGGCGCAGGGCGCGGGGCGTGGTGCCGAGGCCACGGGAGAGGGCGGCGGTGAAGGCACTCTGGGAGCTGTAGCCGACCCGGGCGGCGATCTCGCCCACCGGCAGGTTGCTCTCCAGCAGCAGGCGGCGCCCCTGCAGCAGGCGGCGGGTGCGCAGGTAGTCCATGGGTGTCTGCCCGGTGGCGTCGAGGAAGCGGCGGTGGAAGTGCGCCACCGAGAGCCCGCAGAGGCGCGCCAGGTCGGCGACCTGCAGCGGGCGGTCGAGGTGCTGGTCGAGGTGGGCGTCCAGGACGGCTAGGGGCAGCTCGTCGGGTGCTTCGCATGGGCCGGCAGGCGCTACCAGGCTGGCCAGCAGCAGGCCGACGCCCTGGTTGGCGATCACCGTATCGTTGATCGGGCTGGTGGCCAGCCAGCCCACCAGTTGGCTCTGGTTCGGGTCCAGGCGCAGGGCACCGGGGCGCTCTAGCAGGCGCCGGCCTGCGTCGTAGTGATGGCCGAGGGTGTGTTTCAGCCAGGCATCGTCGGGCACGTCCAGCACCAGGCACAGGCTGCCGCGCGGGCTGCCGCAGGCGTGGTGTTCGCCGGGCGGAACCACCGCCAGGTGCTGGCGCTCGACGCGGGTGCCCAGGCTGCCCACTTCAAAGTCCAGGCTGCCGCTGAGGCCGAACACCAGTTGGGCGTGGTCGTGGCTGTGGGCAAGCAGGTCGTGGGTGTAGCGGCGCAGGCTCAGCATCGGCTTCATTGGGGCGGTCCTCGGCGAGGCGGCCAGTCTACCTGCTGGCGGTAGCGGCCGCAGTGTCATCGTTCTGCAGCCTGCCGGTCATCTGCACTTCACCACTTCCGCGCAATATCCGTAAAACGCCGCTGGAGGCTACACGATGAGCAGTGTCGAACGCCTGGAGCCGGTTGACCCGGCGCGTCCCCGCAAGCAGCGGGTGAGAACCCTGTGGATCTCCGACGTGCACCTGGGCACACGTGACTGCCAGGCCGAGCACCTGGCGCGTTTCCTCAAGCGCCACCACGCCGACCGCATCTACCTGGTGGGCGACATCATTGATGGCTGGAAGCTGCGCGGCGGCATCTACTGGCCCCAGGCGCACACCAACGTGATCCGCCGTCTGCTGACCATGAGCAAGCGCGGCACCGAGGTGATCTACGTCACCGGCAACCACGACGAATTCCTGCGTCGCTATTCCAGCCTGATGCTCGGCAACATCCAATTGGTGGACGAGGCGATCCATGAGACCGCCGATGGCCGTCGCCTGCTGGTGATCCACGGTGATCAGTTCGACGTCATCACCCGCTACCACAAGTGGCTGGCCTTCCTCGGCGATTCGGCCTACGAGTTCACCCTGACCCTGAACCGCTGGCTCAACCACTGGCGCGAGCGCTGGGGCTACGGCTACTGGTCGCTGTCGGCCTTCCTCAAGCACAAGGTGAAGAGTGCGGTGAACTTCATCAGCGACTTCGAGGAGTCCATCGCCCACGAATGCGTCAAGCGCGGGCTGGACGGTGCCGTGTGCGGCCACATCCACCATGCCGAGATTCGCCGGGTGGGGGAGGTGGAGTACATGAACTGCGGTGACTGGGTGGAGTCCTGCACGGCGCTGATCGAGCACTGGGACGGCACCATCGAACTCTATCGTCTGGCCGAGGACCAGGCGCGCCAGGCTGAGGCCCGTACACCGGCGCTCGAGTCCGCCGCATGAGAATCCTTGTCGTCAGTGATGCCTGGGCACCCCAGGTCAACGGCGTGGTCACCAGCCTGCAGGCATTGGTGGCCGAACTGCGCGGGCTCGGCCACCTGGTCAAGCTGCTGTCACCGCGGGACTTCCGCGCCGTGCCCTGTCCCACCTACCCGGAGATTCCGCTGGTGTGGGACCTGTGGCGGGTGGGGGCGGCGATCCGCGACTTCCGCCCGGACTGCGTGCACCTTGCCACCGAGGGCCCGCTGGGCTGGGCAGCACGGCGCTGGTTGATGAAGCGTGGCCTGGCCTTCTCCAGCGCGGTGCATACACGTTTCCCCGAATACGTGCATACCCGCTGGCGGCAGGTCCCGCTGGCCTGGGGGTACACGCTGCTGCGTGCCTTTCACCGCCCCAGCCAGACGGTGCTGGTGACCACCGAGCGCTTGCGCGAGGAGCTGGGCGGCCACGGGCTGACGCGGCTTTCGCTGTGGCGCAAGGGTGTGGACAGCACTTGTTTTCATCCCCGGTCGGAGATACCCAGGCCGCTGCGCCCGGTGTTCCTCTATGTCGGGCGTATCGCCCCGGAGAAGAACCTGCGGGCCTTCCTCGATCTGGATCTGCCGGGTGAGAAGTGGCTGGTGGGCGATGGTCCGCAGCGCGAGGAACTGGAGGCGGCTTATCCCCGGGCGCGCTTCCTCGGCTACCGCCATGGCGAGGCGCTGGCCGAGGCCTATGCGTCGGCCAGCGTGCTGGTGTTCCCCTCGCGTACCGACACCTATGGGCTGGTGATGCTGGAGGCCCTGGCCTGCGGCACGCCGGTGGCGGCTTTCCCCGTGCCGGGGCCGCTGGACGTGCTGGAGGCGGGCGTCACCGGGGTGATGGACGAGGACCTGGAAGGCGCCTGCCTGCGGGCGCTGGAGCTGGACCGTGGTGTCTGCGCCGAGCGGGCGGCACGGCTGTCCTGGCGGGCGTCGGCGCTGGAGTTCCTGGCCCGGCAGCCCCTGCTGGACGGGGAGCTGTGCGGCGAGGGCATGGCAGAGCCAGGGGTTCAAGGCGCGTCGTAGTGGGACGTGCGCCGTGCTGGCGAAGGTTGATCGCGAACGAATCCGCTCCCACTGGGTGCTGCTGCCAGGTGGGTTGGGACATTCCCGGCCGCTACGTACGGGGCATCGATGCGGTTCGCTGAGCTCACCGCATCCTACGGACCGGCCCTGTGTGCCTTGGCCATTGGAGGTGTGGGGGCTGTTTCAACCGCGAATCCCCGCGCCATGGCTGATCGCTAACAAAATTGATTGGACGCTGGACGCTGCCATGAGCAAGGCCGCCCTGGGGCGGCCTTCGGGTGACCCTTTCGGTCAGAGGATGACCTTGTCGCGCAATTTCTCGGCGGCGGCCTGCAGGGCCTGGATGACCTTTTCCTTGTCGTAGTTCTGGATGCCGTTGGTGTCCAGGTACATGGAGAAGCCCGGCAGTTCGTGCTCGACGTAGCTGGAGGTGGCGCCCAGGTCGCGGCGGAAGTCGACCACCTGGTAGATCTGCACCGGGCGGGCGAAGCCCTTGACGCTGATCTGGCCTTTGTCGCGGCACATGATCACGTCCTTCACCAGCGAGTAGGTCTCGTGGGAGATGAGGATCTCGCCGGCTTCGGAGGCGCTTTCCAGGCGGCTGGCGAGGTTCACGTCGCGGCCGATGATGGTGTAGTCCATGCGCGTGTCGGCGCCGAAGTTGCCCACGGTGCAGTAGCCGGTGTTCAGGCCCATGCGGATTTCCAGGGGCTTGGTGATGCCCTGGGCCCGCCACTGCTGGCGCAGCACCTTCATGTGTTTGCGCATGGCGATGGCCATGGACACGGCTGCCACGGCGTCCTTCTTGGCGCCCTGGGTGGTGGGGTCGCCGAAGAACACCATGACGCAGTCGCCGACGAACTTGTCGATGGTGCCGCCGTACTTGAGGGCGATCTTCGACATTTCGTTGAGGTAGTTGTTGAGCAGGTCGGTCAGCGCCTCGGCTTCCAGTTCCTCAGACAGCTCGGTGAAGCCCTTGATGTCGGAGAAGAACACTGTGAGTTTCTTGCGCTGGGTCTCCAGGCGCACGTGGCGTTTGCCGCTGAAGATCATCTCCCAGACCTGGGGCGACAGGTACTTGGCGAGGTTGCGGGCCAGGCGCGCAGCCTTTTCCTGCTCCTGCTTGATCTCGCTGCGCGCCAGCGCCAGGCGCAGGCCCTGCTGGTGCACGAAGAAGGCGGTGATACAGACGTAGAGCGTGGTGAAGCAGATGCTGACGAAGGCCACCAGCGTGGGGGTGCCGGTCTTCAGGTCGGGGTGGGCGATCACGGTGGTCAGCACCGTGCCACTGGCGGCCACCAGCAGGGCCAGGCCGAGGTGGCGCAGGCCGCCGACGATCAGCGCGCTGAAGGCCAGCGTCAACATGAACATCAGGCTGGGCACGGTGGAGAACCCCAGCAATGCGGCGCCGCAGCCGGCGTGCAGGGCGTCGAGGAACAGCAGCACCAGGTGGGTCTTTTCGGGGTGTTCGCGCTTGAAGCGCAAGCTCAGGTGGTGGGCCAGGTGCGGGTAGAGCAGGGCGTAGGGGACCATCCACAGCACGTCGAAGCCGAAATGCTGGGTGTAGCTGCCGGCGGCGATGGTGGCGGCGGTGGCGATGTAGGCGAGAACGCGGGAGTAGTATTCGCGCAGGGGTAACGTCGGAAGACTGCTGGGCCGATCGGTGGAGGCTGACTTCATTGTTGCGACGATCCCTGGTGGTTTTCTGGCACTCGCTGGAGCGCCCGCCAGCTTGCAAGACCTGAGCCAGCATGACGGGTGTGGATCATAACCAAGTGCCAGTATGGCGGCCAAGCGGGGCCGCCGAACGGCGAAGGGATCGGGGTAGTCGGCAGCCCTAGAAGCGGATGCGGCCGGTGAAGGCGTCCTTGAGCATCACCCAGTCGCCCATCAGGCTGTACAGCGGGTACTTGAAGGTGGCCGGACGGTTCTTCTCGAAGACGAAGTGGCCGACCCAGGCGAAGCCATAGCCGGCCAGCGGCATGGCCAGCAGCCACAGCCACTGCTGGGTGACCAGGGCATAGCCGAGGATGGCCAGCACCAGCAGGCTGCCGACGTAGTGCAGGCGGCGGCAGACGCCGTTGCTGTGCTCCTGCAGGTAGTAGGGATAGAACTCGGCGAAGCTGTTGAAACGCTCGGCGGGCAGGCTGCTCATGGCGGTCTCCTTCTTGTTGTGTGCCGGGGAGTGTAGGTGGCGCGCCTCCCACGGCCAGTGACAATGAGTGCCAGTTTAGTATCCCGTTGCGCCGCCCTGCCGGGCGCGCAGACGGCTTCAGGCCGGCGTCGCTTCGCGGTTGTAGTGCAGGTAGGAGCCCTTGAATCGTTCGCCATTGGCCAGCAGGCAGTCCGCCTGGGAGATGACGATGTCGTAGCCGAGCTCGGTCATTTCGTCGTGGAAGGGCTGCGTGTCCTGCCGGTTGGGGTCCACCAGCAGCACTTCGACCGAGCGCGCGGAATGGCGGTCGATGAAGTCGGCCAGGTCTTCCTGGTTGTCGTCGTCGTAGAGCAGGTCGCTGCCGATGATCAGGTCGAACTGGCCGAAGCTGTCGGCACCGGCCCAGTCGCAGGTTTCGTAGCGCATGGGGGGCAGGTCGTTGAGGCGCAGGTTCTCGGCGAGGAAGGTGGGGATCAGCGGGTGGATGTCGCTGGCGGTCATGTCGCCGCCGCGCTGGTGGCCTACCAGGCTGGCCAGGCCCAGGCCGGCGCCCACTTCCAGCACCCGCAGCCCTGTGAGGTCGCGCCGGGCGATGGCCTGGGCGAGTACCTCGCCAGCCGGCCACACCTGGCCGAACAGTGCCCAGGTGCTCTCGGTGATGCCGAGGCTGGCAGCTTCGCCTGCAGGGTCATGGAACTGTTCGGCATCCAGCAGCGACTGCACGTGGAAGTCGCGGCCGCCCACTCTAAAGGTGGTGGTCTTGATCAGGTAACCCGGCATGTCGATGTGCTCGCTGGAAAAATGGAGTGCAAAAAAAAGCCCCGGAAAACCGGGGCTTTCTTCGAGAGGGGGTCTTCAGACCACCTGAACCTGCTCGGCCTGCAGGCCTTTCGGGCCTTTGGCGACCATGAAGCTCACTTTCTGACCTTCAGCGAGGGACTTGAAGCCGGTGCTTTCGATCGAGCGGTAGTGAACGAATACGTCCGGACCTTCCTGGGGGGTGATGAAGCCGAAGCCTTTTTCATCGTTGAACCATTTGACGGTGCCGAGTTGACGATTGGACATGATGTATCTCCAGGGAAATAAAAAGGGGCATCGACGCCGGACTGTCCGGGCCGAGACTGAGAACGAAAGCGAAGTAAGCCGAGGAGATGGAAAGATGGGAATCGTTACATCAGGTCAGAAATCGCAATGACACGTTGCATCCAGTGGCGACACCATACACCCATTGTGGAAATAACCCAGGTTTATTTTGTGGAATCACTCGAAAAGGTGTCACTGGAATGGCCGGAAGCCACGTCTGGCAAGGCTTTCAGGGCATCCTGTTTTTTGTCGGTTCATGGCCCGGAAAGCCGGGCGTGCCGAACCTGACAAAGCCGGGCCGGGGTGAGTATCCTTCCTCGCCGGGCCCTGTCGGGCCTTTCTCCCACCCGAACAAGAAGGCGCCATGAGCGAACGTACCACTTCCTCCAGTTGGGCCCTGGGGATCGTGCAGGCCCTGGAAATGGGCGGGGTCGATTGTCGCCGCCTGTTCCCCGAACTGGGACTCGACTACGCCGCTCTCTTCGACGCGGACGCGCGCTTCCCTCAAGACGGCATGACCCGCCTGTGGCTGCGGGCGGTGGAGCTGTCGGGCAACCCGGCCATCGGGCTGAACATGGCCAAGGTGGTGCGGCCGGCCTCATTCCATGTGGTGGGTTATGCGCTGATGTCCAGCCGCACACTGAACGAGGGTTTCGCCCGCCTGGTGCGTTACCAGCGGATCATCGCCGAGGGGGCGGACCTGAGCTTCCGGCCGACTCCGGAGGGCTACGAACTGCGGCTGGCGATCCACGGTGATCGGCTGCCTCCGGCGCGGCAGAGTGCGGAAGCTTCGATGGCCTATTGCCTCGCCTTCTGCCGCTGGATGACCGGGCGCGCCATCAATCCACTGGAGATCCGCTTCCAGGGGCCGGCCCCGGCGGACGTCGAGCCCTATCGGCAGGTGTTCCAGGCGCCCCTGCGTTTCGGCGCCGAGCACTATGCGCTGCGCTTCAGCCGGGCCGACATGGATACGCCGCTGCCCACTGCCAACGAGTCCCTCGCGCAACTGCATGACCGTTTTGCCGGGGAGTACCTGGCGCGCTTCGCCGGCAGCCGGGTGACCCACCTGGCTCGCCAGGTGCTCTGCCGCCTGTTGCCCCAGGGCGAACCCAAGCGTGAAGTGGTGGCCAGCGCCTTGCACCTGTCCCAGCGCACCCTGCAGCGGCGTTTGCAGGAGGAGGGCACCCGTTTCCAGCAACTGCTCGATGACACCCGCCGCGAGCTGGCCGAGCAGTACCTGGCGCAGCCGAACCTGACCCTGCTGGAAATCGCCTACCTGCTGGGTTTTGCCGATCCGAGCAATTTCTTTCGTGCCTTCCGCCGCTGGTTCGACGCCACGCCGGGCGAGTACCGCGCGCGTCTGCAATGACGCTCGATGACTGCCGGGGCGCCAGGGGCGGCCTCAGTCGCCCATCGGCCGAGCGCGTTGGTTCAATGCCTCCAGAAATACGGCGTGCAGATCACCAGCACGGTGATGATCTCCAGCCGCCCCAGCAGCATGCCCAGAGACAGCAACCACTTGGACCCGTCAGGCAGGGTGGAGAAATTGCCCGACGGGCCGATCACCTCGCCCAGGCCCGGGCCGACGCCGGAGACGGTGCTGGCTGCGCCGCTGAGGGCGGTGATCCAGTCCAGCCCCTGCAGCGACAGGCCCAGGGCGATCACGCAGATGGTGATGGTGAAGAAGAACGAGAAGGTGAGGATCGAGCGGACGATCTCCTCGTCCAGGCGGTGGCCGTTGTACTTCTGTTTGATCACCGCGCGGGGGTGGATGAGCTGGTACAGGTTGGCCTTGAGCAGAATGTAGGCCACCTGGAAACGGAAGATCTTGACCCCGCCGGCGGTGGAGCCGGAGCAGCCGCCGATGAAGCCCAGGTAGAAGAACAGCATCAGCGAGAAGTTGCCCCACAGGCTGTAGTCGCCCAGGGCGAAGCCGGTGGTGGTGAGGATCGAAGTGGTGTTCACCGCCACGTGGCGCAGTGCGTCCAGCCAGTGCAGGTCGGTGGTGGCCCAGTACCAGGTGCCCAGCACCAGCCAGATCATCAGCAGCAGGCCGAGGAAGCCGCGCACCTGGTCATCGCGGAACAGTGCCTTGCGGTTGCCCCGCAGGGTGGCGACGTAAAGGGCAAAGGGCAGGCTGCCGAGAATCATCACCACCACCGCCACCCAGTGCACCGCCGGCTGCTGCCACTTGGCCAGGGACTGGTCTGAGGTGGAGAAACCACCGGTGGAGATGGCCGACATGGCGTGGTTGACCGCGTCGAAGGCGTTCATCCCGGCCAGCCAGAAAGCCAGGGTACCCACCAGGGTGAAGCCGACGTACACCGCGACGATGTACTTGGCCACCATGTGCGAGCGCGGCATGACTTTCTCCGAGCGGTCGGAGGATTCGGTCTGGAACAGGCGCATGCCGCCGATGCGCAGCAGCGGCAGGATCGCCACCGCCATGCCGATGAAGCCGATGCCACCCAGCCAGTGCAGCAGCGAGCGCCAGATGAGGATGCCCTGCGACATGCTGTCCAGCCCGCTGAGCACCGTGGCACCGGTGGCGGTGATGCCGGACATGCTTTCGAAGAAGGCGTCGGTGTAGCTGATGTGCTGGGTGAGCAGGAAGGGCAGGGCGGCGAAGATGCCCACCACCACCCAGCTAGAGACGGTCAGCAGGTACATGTCCCGGGGGCGCAGGTGGGCCTGTTCCGGACGCCCGGGGATCACCAGGCCAAGCCCGGTGATGAAGGTGGCCAGGCTCGACCAGACAAAGGCGTGGATGTCCTGCGGGCGGTCGTAGGCGATCACGGTGATGACCGGGATGACCATGCTGATCGCCAGGGTGATCAGGAAGATACCGATGATGAAGCCGATCAGACGCAGGGTCGGCAAAGCCATGGGGCGTGCTCGGTCTGGATGAATGAGGGCGCCATTCTAGCGACGTGCCGCCGCCTGTCCACGGGCGCCTGATTCAGGTGTAGTCGATCCCGGCTCAGTGTTTCCAGAAACCCCGGGTGAACAGCACCAGCACAGTGAGGATTTCCAGCCGGCCCAGCAGCATGCCGATGGTCAGTAGCCACTTGGCCGAGTCCGGCAGGGTGGAGAAGTTGCCGGCCGGGCCAATGGTCGGGCCCAGACCCGGTCCCACGTTGCACACGGCGGTGGCGGCGCCGGTGAGGGCGGTGGTCCAGTCCAGGCCCACCAGGCACAGGCCCAGGGCGATCGCCCCGATGGTGATGGTGAAGAAGAAGGAGAAGGTGATCAGTGAGCGGACGATCTCTTCGTCGATGTTGTGCCCGTTGTACTTCTGGCGGATTACTGCGCGGGGGTGTACCAGTTGCTTGAGGTTGGTGCGCAGCATCACCAGTGCCACCTGGAAGCGGAAAATCTTCAGTCCGCCGGAGGTGGAGCCGGAGCAGCCGCCGACGAAGGTCAGGTAGAAGAACAGCATCACCGAGAAGCTGCCCCACAGTGTGTAGTCGCCCAGGGCGACGCCGGTGGTGGTGACCACCGAAGTGACGTTGACCGCGACGATGCGGAAGGCGTCCGGCCAACTGTAGTCGGAGTTGAGCCACAGCCAGGTGCCGAAGAACAGCCAGGTCGCCACAAGGAAGCCGACGAAGCCGCGCACCTGGTGGTCCCTCAGCAGGGCCTTGCGGTGCCCGCGCAAGGTGGCGACGTAGAGGGTGAAGGGCAGGCTGCCGGCCATCATCACCACCACCGCGACCCAATGCACGGCCGGCTGCTTCCAGTTGGCGATGGAGTTGTCCGAGGTGGAGAAGCCGCCGGTGGAGATCAGCGACATGGCGTGGTTGGCCGCGTCGAACGGGGTCATGCCGGCGAGCCAGAAGGCCAGGATGCCCAGCAGTGTCAGGGCGATGTACACCACCAGGATGTACTTGGCCACCATGTGCGAGCGCGGCATGACTTTCTCGCCCCAGTCCGAGGACTCGGTCTGGAACAGGCGCATGCCGCCGATGCGCAGCAGCGGCAGGATCGCCACCGCCATGCCGATGAAGCCGATGCCACCGAGCCATTGCAGCATCGAGCGCCACAGCAGCAGGCCCGGTGAGGCATGGTCGAGTCCGGTGATGACGGTGGAGCCGGTGGTGGTGATGCCCGACATGGTCTCGAAGAAGGCGTCGGTGTAGCTGATGTGCTGGATCAGCACCATCGGCAGCGCGGCGAAGATGCACACCACCACCCAGCTGGCGGTGGTGAGCATGTACATGTCCCGCGGGCGCATGTGCAGGTGCTCCGGGCGCCCCGGGGCCACCAGGGCCAGGCCGACGATGAAGGTGATCAGGCTGGACCAACTGAACGCACCGATGTCGTCGGTCCGCTCGAACGCGAGCACGGCCAGCATCGGCACCACCATGCTGACCGCCAGCGTGATGAGGAACAGGCCGATGATGAAACCGATGGTGCGCAGCGTGGACAGGGCCATGGGAGAGTCGGTCGAGGACGGGAGGGCGGCATTCTACTGGCCTCTTTCGCTGCTGTGAAACACTCCGCATCCGGGGTCTTTACAGGGCAAGGGCGCTGAATAGAATGGCCGGCCAGGTGCCGGCCCGTGCCGGTTTTCTGAGCCTCCTCTCCAAATGTCCGCTGACAATCCCTGCCTTACGTGCGGCGCCTGCTGCGCGCACTTTCGTGTGTCCTTCTTCTGGGGTGAATGCCAGTCCGCCGGTGGTGTCGTGCCGGATGATCGGGTCGTCCAGGTCAGTCACCATCTGGTTGCCATGCTCGGTACCGAGAGCCGGCCGGTGCGCTGCATCAGCCTGATGGGCGAGGTGGGTTGCGGCGTGCGCTGCACCACCTACGAGCAGCGTTCCAGCACCTGCCGGGAGTTCACGGCCTCCTGGGAGGATGGCCAGCACAACCCCCACTGCGACAAGGCGCGCGCAGCCTATGGCTTGCCTCCGCTGACGCCACCGCTGCAACCGCGCGTGAGCCCTGACCGGGTGGCCTGAGCGGGGCGGGATATCGGCTAGAATGCCGGCTTCCCGAACTCAGGAGGTGGCCGATGGAGGCTCTCGACGCTCTGCTCAACCGTGTATCCCTGGCCCGGCTGCAGGAGCCCGCACCGAACGCAGTCCAGCGTGATTACCTGTTCCGTGCGGCCCTGCGTTCGCCGGACCATGGCTACCTGCGCCCCTGGCGCTTCCTCACCATCGAGGGTAGTGCCCGCGAGAAGCTCGGCGAGCTGTTCGCCTCTGCCGTGCTGGCCAAGGACCCGGCCGCCCCCGAGGCGGCTCTGACCAAGGCCCGGGGCATGCCGCTGCGTGCGCCGTTGCTGGTGGTGGTGGTGGCGCGTCTGCAGGCCGGCCACAAGGTGTCGGAGTCGGAACAGTTGTTGTCTGCAGGGTGCGCGGCCCACGGCATCCTGCTGGCGGCCCACGCGCAGGGCCTGGGGGCCATCTGGCGCACCGGCGACATGGCCTATGACCGCACTGTCGCTCAGGGGCTGGGCCTGGCGGACAACGAGCAGGTGGTGGGCTTCCTCTACCTCGGCAGCGTCGAGGGCGAGCGCCGGGCTGCGCCGGAGCTGGCGCCGACGGACTTTGTCAGCACCTGGGGCTGATCAGCGGCCCGTTGATAACGAGGCCGCCGATCAGGCCGTCGGCAATGACAGGGTGGCGATGAAGCCGCCCTGTGGGTGATTGGCCAGGGTCAGGCTGCCGCCGTGGCGCTCCACGGCGCGGCGGGCGATGGCCAGGCCAAGGCCATGCCCGGCGCCACTTTGGTTCGGTGCGCGGAAGAAGGGCTCGCCCAGTTGGGCCAGGTGATCGGCGGCGACACCAGGGCCGTGGTCGCGCACGCTGATCGTCAACTGCTGGGGCAGCGCCTTTACCTCGATCTCCACCGCTTGCCCGGCCGGGCTGAAGCGCAGGGCGTTGCGCAGCAGGTTGTCCAGCGCGCGCTCCAGCATGTCCGGCCAGCCATTTAGCTGCGGTGTGCCTTCGCAGTGGATACGCACCTCCTGCTCGGGCACCAGCAGCCGGGCGTCTTCCCTGAGTTTCTCCAGCAGAGGCCGGAGCGCGATGGCGTGGCGTGCGCCGGGTTCGGCATCGAGGCGGGCGAGGGCGAGAATCTCGCTGATCAGCGCCTCCAGCCGGTCACACTCCTGGGCCAGTCGTGGCCAGAGCCTTTCACGCTCCGCCGCGGGTGCCCGTTCGGCCAGGGCCAGCGCCACCCGCAGGCGGGCCAGGGGCGAGCGCAGTTCGTGTGAAACGTCGCGCAGCAGTTGCCGCTGGCTGCCGATGAGCCCCTGCAGGCGCTGGCCCATGCGGTTGAAGTCACCGGCCAGGACACCCAACTCGTCCCGTCGTCGTGACAGGCGAGACAGGCTGTCCTGCTGGTAGGCGGTCTGCCCCAGGTCATGCACGGCGCTGCGCAGGCGGCCCAGGGGGCGGGTGATGGAGAGGGTGAGCATCAGGCTGAACAGCGTCAGCACCACCAGGGCGATGCCCAGGGCGCTGAGGGGCCAGAACAGGCTGCCACGGTGCCAGGCCTCCAGTTCCGGGAAGGGGATGCGGTAGATCAGCAGGAAGTTCTCGCCACTGCGCGGGCTGGTGTACTCCTCGGTGATGCGGCGCCACGGCAGGTGACCGTCGTGCTGGCGCGCTTCGAAGGCGGCGGCGCGGGGTGGGAAGGTGCCGCGCACCACGGGCTGGCCGTTGTCGTTGAGGATCTGCACGTCGATGCGGGCGCGGCGCTTGAACTGTTCGAGGAAGCGTTGGGCCTCGCCACGGCCGTTGACCTCGTAGCGCTGCACGAGGCTCTCTGCCAGGCCCTGCAACGCAGGGTGGCGGCTGAGGATCCAGGCATCCTGGTTCAGCGCGCGGCCAAGCAGCAGGGAGAGGCCGGCGACCAGGGCCAGAGCCAGCCAGAAGGCGCCGAGGATGCGCCAGAACAGTGAACGCACGGGGTGCTCCTTTCAACGACGAAACCCACCCGGTGGACGCCGGGTGGGTTCGATGACCGGTTACGGTCGGTTACTGGGCCTTCTGGGCGCGCTGGGCCTTCCAGGCCTCGAATTCGGCGCGCTCGGCGCGGCGTTCGTCCATCTTCTTCACTTGGGCGTCGAAGTCCTTCTGCTGCTCCGGGGTCAGCAGGGCGCGGATGTCGGCACGGTTCTTGTCTTCGCTGGCCTTGATCTCGGCCTCCATGGCCTTGCGTTCGGCCTCGGGCAGCTTGTCCAGGTACTTGCGGGTGATGTCATGGCGGGCCTTCATGCTTTCGCCCATCAGCTTGCCGACCTTCTGGCGCTGCTCGCGGGTCAGGTCCAGCTCCTTGAACAGGTGCGGGCCACCGTGGCCACCTGGGCCGCCGAAGCCCGGCTCGCCACGCGGGCCGCCTTCGGGCATGGCCATGGCGACGGTGGGCAGGGCGGCTGCGAACAGCAGGGCGGCGATAGTCTTGCGCATGGTCTGTCTCCTTGTCTCTTGAGCCGGCCGGTTGCCGGATGAGCCCAGTCTAGGGAGCGCAAGGTCAAGGGCGGTCAGCCCTGGGTAAAGCTTGGGTAAAGGATCGTGCAGGTGGGGTGCAGGTCAGACGGCGTAGTAGTAGCCCCGGCTGCGCAAGGCGACGATGCGCGGGCGGCCGTCAGCGTGGGGGCCGAGCTTCTTGCGCAGGTTGCTGACGTGCATGTCCAGGCTGCGGTCGTACAGGGTCAGCTTGCGGCCCAGAGCCAGTTGCGCCAGCTCCTGCTTGTCCAGCGGTTCGCCTGGTTGGCGCAGCAGGGCTTCCAGCAGGCGGCCTTCGGAGAGGGTGAGGCTGACTTCGTGAGCCCCTACGCTGACAACGCCGCGAATCGGGCTGTAGCACAGGTCGCCCAGCTCCAGCTGGCTGGACTGAGAAGGCCCCTGGCTGCGCCGTAGCACGGCGCGCAGGCGGGCGGTCAGCTCGCGGGGGTCGCAGGGCTTGGCCAGGTAGTCGTCGGCGCCCAGCTCCAGGCCGAGGATGCGGTCCAGGGGCTCGCCCCGGGCCGACAGCATTACCACCGGCAGTTCGGGGTGGTCGCTGCGCAGTTGCTTGAGCAGCTCCAGCCCGCTGCCGTCGGGCAGCATCACGTCCAGCACCACGGCGGCGGGGGTGTGGCCCGCCAGCGCGGCGCGCGCGGAGATGCCGTCGTGGCACGCCCGGGCGCTGAAGCCTTCCTGGGAGAGCCAACTGATCAGCAGCTCGCAGAGCTCCTGGTCGTCGTCGATAAGCAGCAGTTCGCTCATGTCGCGGAGGTCGTCTTCAGTTGATCCATTGGCGCGGCTGGCGGCGGCCGCCACGCAGCAGGGCGCCGGCCAGCAACGAGAGCAGGCAGGCACCGCCGCCCACCGCGAACCACATCTGCTCCTCGCTGACGAGGGGCGGGTTGCGGTTGGCCTGGGCTTCGCGCAGTTGCAGCTTGAGGCGCTGGTTTTCCTGGCGCAGGCGGGTCAATTGCACGCCGTCCTGCTCGCTGGCGTTGCCGCGGTCGGCCAACTGGGCGGCCAGGGCCTCCCGCTGCCGCTCGCTTTCGGCCAGTCGCTGGGTCAGTTGGGCAAGCTCCGCCGCCAGCGGATTCACCGCGGGCGCCGGCTCCACCGCCTGGGACGGCGGTGGGGCGGTGGTGACAGGGTCTTCGGCATGGGCCAGGTTGGCTGACAGGGCGAAGGCGAACAGAAGGGGCAGCGGAACCTGGCGCATGTGCGGATTCCTTGGGGCTGGCGGCGGCGCCGCGATCAGGGGAATACCTGTTTGAACGGCTTGACCACCACCTGGCCATAGACTCCGGCGAGGCGGAAGGGATCGGCCTCGGCCCAGGTCTGCGCGGCGCTCAGGGATTCGAACTCGGCGACCACCAGGCTGCCGGTGAAGCCGGCGCTGCCCGGGTCGTTGCTGTCCACCGCCGGGTGGGGGCCGGCCAGCACCAGGCGGCCTTCCGCCTTGAGCTGTTCCAGGCGGGCGATGTGGGCGGGGCGGGAAGCCATGCGCTTCTCCAGGGAATCGGCAACGTCGGTGGAAATGATCGCGTAGAGCATGGGAGTCCTTATTCTTGCGGTTTGTCCGGTTCGGAATCATGCATGTGGCGAGCCAGGAAGATGCCCTGGCCCACGAGGAACAATAGCGTCATGCCCAGGCTGCCGAACACCTTGAAGTCCACCCAGATGGACTGGAAGGTGAAGGCCACGAACAGGTTGGCGAAACCGCAGACCAGGAAGAACACGATCCAGGCCAGGTTCAGGCGCACCCAGATCGGCTGCGGCAGGCTCACGGCATGGCCCATGATCCGCTGGATCAGCGGGCGGTCGCCGATGAAGTGGCTGGCAGCGAAGCCCAGGGCGAACAGCCAGTTGACCACCGGTGCCTTCCATTTGAGGAAGGTCTCGCTGTGGAAGGCCAGGGTCAGGCCGCCGAACACCAGACAGGCCACCAGGGTCAGCCACTGGCCTTTCTCCAGATGGCGCTGGCTGATGAACAGCGCGCCGTAGACAACGATGGAGCTGGCGATGAGCACAGCGGTGGCACTGAAGATGCCGCCCAGCATGACGCTGTGGCCGGCGAGTTCGATGGCACGGGGTTCGAGCTTGTAGACGATGAAGAAGAGTACGAGGGGGACGAAGTCGATGAATTGTTTCACGGCAGCAGCCAGAAGCGGGATGTGGCGGCATAATAACAAACCATTTCTCCAGCGAAAGCGCGCCTCATGCACATCGATCTGCACTGTCACAGCACAGCCTCCGACGGCGCCCTGGCGCCCGCCGCGCTGGTGGCGCGCGCCCATGAACGGGGCGTCCGGGTGCTGGCATTGACCGATCACGACACCCTCGAAGGGTTGCCGGAGGCTCGCGCGGCCGCTGCTCGTCTGGACCTGCGGCTGATCAACGGCGTGGAGCTGTCCTGTACCTGGGGTGGGGCGACCATTCATGTGCTTGGCTACGGCTTCCGCGCCGATGCGCCGCCGCTCGTCGCGGCCATCGCGGACCTGCACCACGGGCGCTGGGCCCGCGCCGAGGAGATCGACCGGCGGCTGGCAGCCAAGGGCATGCCGGGCGCCCTGGAGGGGGCTCGGGCCATCCAGCGCGAGCTGGGCGACAGCGGCAATGCTCCGGCTCGACCGCACTTTGCCGAGTTCCTGGTGCGTGCCGGGCACGTCCGTGACCGTGCCGAGGCATTTCGCAAGTGGCTGGGGGCCGGCAAGCTCGGCGATGTGAAGCAGCACTGGCCGAGCCTGGCGGATGCGGTCTGGACCCTGCGGGCCGCCGGGGCGTGGATCAGCCTGGCGCATCCCTACCATTACGACTTCACTAGGACCAAGCGACGCAAGCTGGTCGCGGATTTCATCGGTGCCGGCGGCCACGCCATCGAGGTGGTCAACGGCATGCAACCGGCGGATCAGGTGGGGACACTGGCCATCCTGGCCCGCGAGTTCGGGCTGCTGGTTTCTGCCGGCAGCGACTTCCACGCACCAGGCGACTGGTCGGAACTGGGCATGTACCGACCGATTCCGGAGGACCTGCCGCCTCTCGCGGCGCGTTTTGACCATGCACCCAGCCTCGGCAGCCTCAGCACGGCACATTGAACAGGGAGCCCATGTGAGCCAGTTCTTCCAGGTCCACCCGGAAAATCCTCAGGTCCGCCTGATCAAGCAGGCGGTGGAGATCGTCCGGGGCGGCGGTGTGATCGTCTACCCGACCGACTCCTCCTACGCCATCGGTTGTCTCATCGGCGAGAAGTCGGCGGTCGAACGCATCCGCCGCCTTCGCCGCCTGGATGACAAGCACAATTTCACCCTTGTCTGTCGCGACTTGTCCGAGCTCGGGCTGTTCGCCAAGGTCGATACGGCAGCGTTCCGTCTGCTCAAGGCCCATACCCCCGGCCCCTACACCTTCATCCTCAACGCCACTCGCGAGGTGCCGAGGATGCTGATGCACCCGAAGCGCCGCACCATTGGCCTGCGGGTGCCGGACCACCCGATCGCTCTGGCATTGCTGGCCGAACTGGGGGCGCCGTTGATGAGCGCGTCGCTCATTCTCCCCGGCGAGGCCCAGCCCATGAGCGACCCCTACGAGATGCGCCAGGCGCTTGAGCACCACGTGGACCTGATCATCGACGGTGGCTACGGCGGCGTCGAAGCCTCCACCGTGGTGGACCTGTCCGAAGGTGAACCGAGCATCGTTCGCGTCGGTTGTGGCGACCCCACCCCGTTCCTGGCGGACGCCGAGGCGTGAGCGGCGAGCCGACGGGCGTCGATCCTCAGGCCGGGGCCCAGCAGGAGCTGCCGTTCGCGCTGGTCTATGGCCAGGCGGTCACTGAACTTCCCGTCGACCTCTATATCCCGCCGGATGCCCTGGAAGTGTTCCTCGAAGCCTTCGAGGGCCCGCTGGACCTGCTGCTCTACCTGATTCGCAAGCAGAACATCGACATCCTCGACATCCCCGTGGCGGAGATCACCCGCCAGTACATGGGCTACGTCGAGCTGATGAAGTCGGTGCGCCTGGAGCTGGCCGCCGAGTACCTGGTGATGGCGGCGATGCTGGCCGAGATCAAGTCGCGCATGCTGTTGCCGCGCTCCGGCGAGAGCGAGGAGGAAGAGGAAGACCCCCGCGCCGAGCTGATCCGCCGCCTGCAGGAGTACGAGCGCTTCAAGCAGGCCGCCGAGGGCCTGGACACCCTGCCCCGAGTGGGGCGCGACCTCATCGTGCCGCGGGTGGATGCGCCCGAGGCGCGGGCGCGCAAGCTGTTGCCCGATGTGAGCCTGGAGGAAGTGCTGCTCTCCATGGCCGAGGTGCTGCGCCGGGCCGACATGTTCGAGAGCCACCAGGTCACCCGCGAGGCGCTGTCCACCCGCGAGCGCATGAGCGAGGTGCTGGAGCGTCTCAAGGGGGGCGGTTTCGTGCCGTTCGTCCACCTGTTCGCCCCGGAGGAGGGGCGGCTGGGGGTGGTGGTCACCTTCATGGCGGTGCTCGAACTGATCAAGGAACAACTAGTTGAACTGGTGCAGAATGAGCCCTTCGCGCCCATCCATGTCCGTGCCCGAGCCGAGTGACCGATGAACCTCAACGACACCAAGGAGCTGGCTTCCCTGCTCGAAGCCTTTCTGCTGGCCGCCGGCAAGCCCCTGTCGCTGGAGCGGATCGCTGAGCTGTTCGAGGAAGCCGAGCGCCCGGAGCTGTCGAAGATCCGCGACGCCCTCGCCGTGCTGGCCAAGTCCTGCAATGGCCGTGCCTTCGAGCTGAAGGAGGTGGCCTCGGGCTACCGCCTCCAGGTGCGCGAGCGCTTTGCACCCTGGGTCGGGCGTCTTTGGGAGGAGCGGCCGCAGCGCTATTCCCGCGCATTGCTTGAGACCCTGGCGCTGATCGCCTACCGGCAACCCATCACCCGGGGTGAGATCGAGGACATCCGCGGCGTCACGGTGAACAGCCAGATCGTCAAGACACTGATGGAGCGGGAGTGGATTCGCGTTGTGGGTTACCGCGACGTGCCGGGCAAACCGGCGATGTTTGCCACCACCAAGGCCTTCCTCGACCACTTCAACCTGCGCAACCTCGACGAACTGCCACCCCTGGCTGCCTTGCGCGAACTGGAGCCGGAGCCCGAGCTGGCCCTGGATGACGAGGCGCCGGTGCCGGCCGACCTGCAGGCCCGTGCGGACGCAGCACTGGGCGATGAGCCTGCCGGCGAGCCCCGCGAGGAAGTCAGCTTCCGCAGCCTGCTGGCCGAGCTGGACACCATGGAGGAGGGGCTCAAGACCGACTTCGACGACCTGCTGCCGCCTGATGACGAGCCTGCCCCGGCCGATGAGGTGGAGGATGAGGACACGCCCCTCGCCGACGAAGGCGAGACCCTGCACTGAGGTGACCTGATGAAGGACCCCTGCATCGGCGTGTGCCAGTTTTCCGACGATGTCTGCCGGGGCTGCGGCCGCACCCGCCGCGAGATCAAGGCCTGGAAGAAGCTGGACAAGGGCGAGCGCCTGGTGGTGCTGGCCGAAGCCGACCTGCGTCTGCTGGCGCTGCAGGCGACCGGCCGGCGCAAAGGCTGACGGCCCGGCCAGGTCTGGCTAGCCTCAGTGACTACCGCCGCGTATGATGCGCGACCTTTTTCGAGCGATACACCGGGAGGTGCCCAGATGAACGAAGACGATTACAGCCCCGCAGGGGAAAAGCTGCAGAAGGTCCTGGCCCGCATGGGGCTGGCCTCGCGCCGCGACATCGAGGCCTGGATCACCGAAGGCCGCGTCAAGGTCAACGGCGCTGCTGCCACCCTCGGCCAGCGGGTCGACAGCCATGACGCCATCAGCGTCGATGGCCGCCTGCTCAAGCGCGAGGAAGAGGCCGAGAGCGTCCGCCGCGTGCTGATCTACAACAAGCCCGAAGGCGAAGTCTGCACCCGCGACGACCCGGAAGGCCGCCCCACCGTCTTCGAGCGCCTGCCCCGCCTGCGTTCCGGCCGCTGGATCAACGTCGGCCGCCTGGACATCAACACCACCGGCCTGCTGCTGTTCACCACCGACGGTGAGCTAGCGAACCGGCTGATGCATCCCTCCTACGAGATGGACCGCGAATACGCCGTGCGCGTGCGCGGCGAGGTCACCGAGGAGATGCTGGAGAACCTGAAGAACGGCGTGATGCTGGAAGACGGCCCGGCCAAGTTCACCGACATCCAGGAAGCCCCGGGCGGTGAAGGTTTCAACCACTGGTACCACTGCGTGGTGATGGAAGGCCGCAACCGTGAAGTGCGTCGCCTGTGGGAGTCCCAGGGCCTGGTGGTGAGCCGTCTGAAGCGTGTGCGCTTCGGCCCGGTGTTCATCACCTCCGACCTGACCATGGGGCGCTGGCGCGAGATGGGCCAGCAGGAAGTGGACATCCTCAGCGAGGAAGTCGGCCTGCGCCCGGTGGCCCTGCCGGCCATGAAGGCCAAGTCCCGCGAGAAGCTGGAGCGCATGCAGCGCAAGTCCGCCAAGCCGGTGGCACCGCGCTCGCGTCCCGCCCGCAGCGAGGGGGACGAGCGTCCGGCTCGTGCGCCCCGTGGCGAGAAAGCCGAGCGTCCGAGCCGTCCCCGTGGCGAAGGTGCGGAGCGCCCGGTGCGTTCGCCGCGTCCGACCCGTTGTGAGGGTGATGAGCGTCCGGTACGCGCCCCGCGTGGTGAGAAGGCCGAGCGCCCGAGCCGTCCGCGCGGTGAGGGGGCTGAGCGTCCGGCCCGTGCGCCCCGTCCGGCTGGGCGTGGCGAGTCGCGTGGCACGCCGATCGCCGAGCGTCCGAAGGATTCCGGTCGCAAGCCGCAGCGCCCGGCCCGCCCCCAGGGTGATGCCGTGGAAGTCGCCGAGCGCCCGCAGCGCAAGCCCAAGCCGCAGCGTCCGGTGAGCCGCCGCAGCAATCCGCCGGCCGGCGAAGGCCAGCGCCCGGGCTTTGGTCGCAAGCGCTGACGCTGGGTTACAGGCAATGAAAAAGGGGCTCGATGAGCCCCTTTTTCATGTCCGCCGTCTGGATCAGCCAGCCATGGAAAGGCGGTTGCGTCCGTCGCGCTTGGCGACATAGAGGGCGTTGTCGGCGCGGCGCAGCAGGCTCTGCACCGACTCGGCCGGCAGCAGCGTGGCGCAGCCCAGGCTGACGGACAGCTCGATCGGCCGGCCGGCCACCAGGTGCTGGATCTCCATCACGCTCAGACGCAGGCGCTCGCCCACCATGGCAGCGGCCTCGCGGCAGGTATTGGAGAGGAGGATGAGGAATTCTTCGCCGCCGTAGCGGAACACCATGTCGACGTTGCGCAGGCGGCCTTTCAAGGTGGTGGCCACGGCCTTGAGCACTTCGTCGCCGGTGCCGTGGCCGTACTGGTCGTTGATGCGCTTGAAGTGGTCGATGTCCAGCATCAGCACCGACAGCGGCTGCTGGTTACGGCGCGACAGGTCGACCTCGCGCTGCAGGGCCTGGTCCATGGCGATGCGGTTGCCGGTCTCGGTCAGCGGGTCGCGCAGGGCGGACTGCACGGCGGTCCGGTACAGCAGCGCGTTGCGCAACGGGAACAGCAGGCAGGCCAGTAGGGATTCGAGCTGCGCCAGTTCGGCCTCTTCGAAGCGCTGGCGACGGCGGAACACCAGCTCGCCCAGGTACTCGCCCTCATGGGTCAGGCGATAGCCGGCGGAGTGGGCTGCACGCTCGCCGAATTCCAGGCGCAGATCGCTGCCCTGGTGCGCGTAGGCCAGCGCGTCCAGCGGTACCAGGCGTTGCACCTCGCGGAAGAAGCTGCCGAGGATGCGGTCCACTTCCAGGCTGGTCTGCAGCTGCAGGGTCAGCTGGCGGCGCAGCTCCAGCAGGGTGACCTGGCGCGGCGGCTGCAGCGGAGTGGGCGTGTTATAGCCCAGGCGCTGGAGCTTGGCGGCATCGAAATCAATGGTGTTGGTGGGCGTGTGGTGAGCCATTTGGCGAAACCTCTGACGCTTCGAGCGACGACATCCGACCTAAGGCTATTTCCGTGCCAGGTTTCACATTCCTTGGGAAACCCCTTTTCTATCAGCCGCTTATGCGCTTCTAGAGTGGTGGGGTGGCAAGGCGTTGCCGGTTGTCTGACGGGCGAGATGGCAATTTGATGCCTGTTGCGGAGGGGTGCGCCGGTTTAATGGCAGGGCGATGGCGGCGGTTGGATGGCCGCCGCCGGAAGGTCTTACTGTGCGTCGAATGCCTGGCCGTTGATGCCGGTGCTGTCCGCCCCCATGAGGTAGAGGTAGACCGGCATGATGGCCTCGGGTTCCGGATTGTTGGTGGGGCTCTCGCCGGGGTAGGCGAGGGCGCGCATGCTGGTGCGGGTGGCGCCCGGGTTGACGCTGTTGGCACGGACGTTGGCGATGCCGTCCAGCTCGTCGGCGAGGACCTGCATCAGGCCCTCGGTGGCGAACTTGGAGACGGCGTAGGCGCCCCAGTAGGCGCGACCCTTGCGGCCTACGCTGCTGGAGGTGAACACCACCGAGGCGTCGCTGGAGAGCTTGAGCACGGGCAGGAGGGTGCTGGTGAGCATGAACATGGCGTTGACGTTCACCTGCATGACGCGCATGAAGTTCTCGCCGGACAACTGCTCGATGGGTGTACGTGGGCCGAGGATGGAGGCGTTGTGCAGCAGCCCGTCGAGGCGGCCGAATTCACGCTCCACCAGGGCGGCCAGTTCGTCGAACTGGTGCGGCTGGGCGGTCTCCAGGTTGAAGGGGATGACGCCCGGCTGCGGGTGGCCGGCGGCTTCGATGGCGTCATACACCTCGTTGAGGTGGGATTCGGTCTTGCCCAGCAGCAGGACGGTGGCGCCATGGGCGGCGAAGGTCTTGGCGGCGGCGGCTCCGATGCCGCGACCGGCGCCGGTCACGAGGATGACGCGGTCCTTCAGCAGGTCGGGGCGGGCGGAATACTGGAACATCTTGGACTCCTTCGAAGCGCTGCGGGTGCTCGCTTCAGGCAATGAGAAGGCAGGGCATGGGGTCGCTGCGTGGCAGGCCCCCGCCGGTCAGCAGTTGCAGAGTGCGCGGTCGAGAATGGCGCGCAGCTCGAGCGGGTGGTCAACCACCACGTCGGCTCCCCAGTGGTGGGGGTTGTCGTCGGGGTGGATGTAGCCGTAGGTGACTGCGGCGGTGCGCGTTCCAGCGGCGCGACCGGATTCGATGTCGCGCAGGTCATCGCCGATGAACAGCACGCTGGCCGGCTCCAGCCCCAGTTGGCTGCATGCGAGGTGGAGCATCTCCGGGTCGGGCTTGCTGTTGGTCACGTGGTCCGGGCAGATGAGCACGGCCGAGCGCTGGGCCAGACCAAGCTGCTGCATGATCGGTTCGGCGAAGCGCACCGGCTTGTTGGTCACCACGCCCCAGATGAGCTTGGCGGCCTCGATATCGGCAAGCAGCGGCTCGATGCCGTCGAAAGGACGGGTGAGCACGGCGCAGTGCTGCTGGTAGCGTTCGAGGAACTCCAGACGCAGGGCTTCGAAGCCGGGGGCTTCGGGGTCCATCTCGAAGGTGGTTGCAACCATGGCGCGGGCGCCGCCGGAGACCACGTCACGGATCGATTTCTCGTCCCGTGGCGGCAGGCCGCGCTCTGCGCGCATGGCCTGGCAGATGGCGATGAAGTCCGGCGCCGAGTCGAGGAGGGTGCCGTCCATGTCGAAGAGAACCGCTCGCAGTCGCATGGTCGTCACTCCTCGCGCAGGGTCTGGACCATGTAGTTGACGTCGACGTCGTTGGCCAGCTTGTAGTGCTTGGTGAGCGGGTTGTAGGTCAGGCCGATGATGTCCTTCACGGCCAGACCGGCAGCGCGGCTCCAGGCGCCCAGCTCGGACGGGCGGATGAACTTCTTGAAGTCATGGGTGCCGCGCGGCAGCAGCTTCATGATGTATTCGGCGCCGACGATGGCGAACAGGTACGCCTTGGGGTTGCGGTTGATGGTGGAGAAGAACACCTGGCCACCGGGTTTGACCAGGGTGTGGCAGGCGCGGATCACCGAGGCGGGGTCGGGAACGTGCTCGAGCATCTCCAGGCAGGTGACGACGTCGAACTGGCCGGGCATCTCGGCTGCCAGCTCCTCGGCGGTGATGCGGCGGTACTCCACCGGGACGCCGGATTCCAGTTGATGCAACTGGGCCACCGCCAGGGGTGCTTCGCCCATGTCGATGCCGGTGACGGTGGCGCCACGCTGGGCCATGGCCTCGCTGAGGATGCCACCGCCGCAGCCGACGTCCAGCACGCGCTTGCCGGCGAGCTGGACGCGTTCGTCGATCCAGTTGACCCGCAGGGGGTTGATGTCGTGCAGTGGCTTGAACTCGCTTTCGCGGTCCCACCAGCGGTGGGCGAGGGCCTCGAATTTGGCGATTTCGGCGTGATCGACGTTGCTCATGGTGAACACCTTTATCAAACGTAATTCAGTGACCGGCGATGCGCTGGCCCCATTGGCGGGCGGTGGCGATCAGGCGGTCTTCGTCCTGGCGGGTGAGGCGGCCGTCTTCCAGCAGCGGCTTGCCGTCCACCCACAGGTACCGGACGCGATCGCGCCCGGTGGCATAGATAAGTTGCGATACCGGGTCGTAGACCGGCTGCTGGGCCAGCCCGCTGAGGTCGACGGCGATCATGTCGGCAGCCTTGCCCAGTTCCAGGGAGCCTGTGTCCGCCTCCATGCCCAGCGCGCGGGCGCCGTTGAGGGTGGCCATGCGCAGGGCGCGGTGGGCGTCCAGGGCGGTGGCGGAGCCGGCGACGGCCTTGGCGAGCAGGGCGGCGGTGCGGGTTTCCCCCAGCAGGTCGAGGTCATTGTTGCTGGCGGCGCCGTCGGTGCCGATGGCGACGTTGACACCCGCGAGCCAGAGGCGCTCCACCGGGCAGAAGCCACTGGCCAGCTTGAGGTTGGATTCGGGGCAGTGGATGACGCTGGCGTTGCTTTCTACCAGCAGGGCCAGGTCGTCATCGCTGATCTGGGTCATGTGCACGGCCTGGAAGCGCGGGCCGAGCAGGCCGAGGCGGGCCAGGCGGGCCATGGGGCGCTCACCGCGCTGCTCAAGACTCTGCTGCACTTCGAAGGCGGTTTCCTGCACGTGCATGTGGATGCCGGCATCCAGTTCCTCGGCCAGTACCCGGACGTTCTCCAGCTTGTCGTCGCTGACGGTGTAGGGGGCGTGGGGGCCGAAGGCGACCTTCAGGCGGGGGTGGTGCTTGAGGTCGCTGAACAGCTCCAGGCCACGGCGCACGGCTTCGCTGGCGTCGTGGGCGCCGGGGATGGGGAAGTCCAGCACCGGGATGGTGATCTGCGCCTTGATGCCGGCGCCGTGCATGGCTTCGCTGGCCACCGAGGGGAAGAAGTACATGTCGGAGAAGCAACTGATGCCGCCCTTGATCTGCTCGGCGATGGCCAGCTCGGTGCCATCGCGGACGAAGTCCTCGTCGACCCAGCGGGCCTCGGCCGGCCAGATGTGCTTCTCCAGCCAGGTCATCAGCGGCAGGTCGTCGGCGATGCCACGGAACAGCGACATGGCGGCGTGGCCGTGGGCATTCACCAGGCCGGGGGCGAGCAGCATGCCGGGCAGTTCGATGACCTCGCGGGCTGGATGGGCCAGAGCTTCCTCGCGCTTGGCGATCAGGGCGATGCGGCCGTCGCGCACCCCGAGGGCGTGGTGGGAAAGCACGACGCCGGCGGGCTCTACCGGGACGATCCAGGTGGGCAGCAGGAGCAGGTCGAGGGGGAGGCGGGCGTGAGGCATGGTGGCGCGTCCTGGGCGCGGAAAATATCGCGGGAGTATACCCGAATAGCCAAGCCAGACCGCCCCTGCATCGCTATAATCCGCAGTTTTTCGCGAAGTTGACTGGGGTGAGGTGTGGCATGCGTGAGCGACTGTTGGCGGCCGAGAAGGTCACGGCCATCGAGTGGCGGGACGGCGTCCTGCGGCTGATCGATCAACGGCTCCTGCCGCGTGAGGAAATCTGGCTGTCCTACGACTCCGCTGCGGGTGTGGCTCAGGCCATTCGCGACATGGTGGTGCGTGGTGCGCCGGCCATTGGCATCAGTGCAGCCTATGGCGTGGTGCTGGGAGTGCGTGAGCGGTTGGCGGCCGGTGGTGACTGGCGCCAGGCGCTGGAGGAGGATTTTGCGCTTCTTGCAGGCTCGCGCCCTACGGCGGTCAATCTGTTCTGGGCGCTGAACCGCATGCGTGATCGCCTTGAGCGCCTGAAGGATACGGAGGATCCGCTGGTGGTGCTGGAGATCGAGGCCGTGGCGATCCATGAGAGTGATCGCGAGGCCAACCTGACCATGGCTCAACTGGGGATGGAGGTGATCCGGCGTCACCAGGGGGCGCCCCAGGCACTTCTGACCCATTGCAATGCCGGTGCCCTGGCGACCGGTGGTTTCGGTACGGCCCTGGGGGTTATCCGTGCGGCTCACCTGGAGGGGTTGGTGGAGCGGGTCTACGCCGATGAGACTCGCCCCTGGTTGCAGGGGGCCCGTCTGACGGCCTGGGAGCTGGTGAATGAGGGCGTGCCGGTGCGCCTGAACGCCGACTCGGCGGCTGCTCACCTGATGAAGGTGGGGGGTATCACCTGGGTGATTGTCGGGGCGGATCGCATCACGGCCAATGGTGATGTGGCCAACAAGATCGGCACCTACCAGTTGGCTGTGTGTGCGATGCATCACGGTGTGCGTTTCATGGTGGTAGCGCCCAGCTCCACCATCGACATGGGGCTGGAAAGCGGCGAAGACATCCCGATCGAGGAGCGTGCTGGCAGTGAACTGCTGGAAGTGGGCGGGGTGCGCATTGCGGCGGATGTCGAGGCCGTGAATCCAGTGTTCGACGTGACGCCGGCCGACCTGATCGATGTCATCGTGACCGAGCGCGGCATCGTCGAGCGCCCTGATGCCGAGAAAATGGCCCAACTGATGTGCCGCAAGCGCCTGCACTGAGGCGTTTTGCCCATGCCCGGCGGGGCTGCCTGCCGGGTGGGGATTGTGGTAACCTCCGCCAGTTCTAGCGCTTCCCCTCGCCGGGGCGGTCGCATCCGCGCGATCCCGGCGTAACTCTTTGATTTTTCGTGTCGTCCTGGTGCTGGCCGGGCGGCGGACCCCGCCTCGTTCAGGACGGATGGCGCGGGGTTTCATCAGAAAAAGGAATCAGGCTTCTCATGGGTGAACTGGCCAAAGAAATCCTCCCGGTCAATATCGAAGACGAGCTGAAACAGTCCTACCTCGATTACGCGATGAGCGTGATCGTCGGTCGCGCCCTGCCGGACGCGCGTGACGGGTTGAAGCCGGTCCACCGTCGTGTCCTCTTTGCCATGAGCGAACTGGGCAACGACTGGAACAAGCCCTACAAGAAGTCGGCCCGTGTGGTCGGTGACGTGATCGGTAAGTACCACCCCCACGGTGATACTGCCGTGTACGACACCATCGTGCGCATGGCCCAGCCTTTCTCCCTGCGCTACATGCTGGTGGACGGTCAGGGCAACTTCGGTTCGGTGGACGGCGACAACGCGGCCGCCATGCGTTACACCGAAGTGCGCATGGCCAAGCTGGCCCACGAGCTGCTGGCCGATCTGGACAAGGAAACCGTGGACTGGGTGCCCAACTACGACGGCACCGAGCAGATCCCGGCGGTCATGCCCACCAAGATCCCGAACCTGCTGGTCAACGGTTCCAGCGGTATCGCCGTGGGCATGGCGACCAACATCCCGCCCCACAACCTGGGCGAAGTCATCGACGGCTGCCTGGCGCTGATGGAGAACCCGGAGCTTTCCGTCGACGACCTGATGAAGTACATCCCGGGCCCCGACTTCCCCACCGCCGGCATCATCAACGGCCGCGCGGGGATCATCGAGGCCTATCGCACCGGTCGTGGTCGTATCTACATCCGTGCCCGCGCCGAGATCGAGGACATGGAGAAGGGCGGCGGTCGCCAGCAGATCGTCGTCACCGAGCTGCCTTACCAGTTGAACAAGGCGCGTCTGATCGAGAAGATCGCCGAGCTGGTCAAGGAGAAGAAGATCGAGGGCATCACCGAACTGCGTGACGAGTCCGACAAGGACGGCATGCGCGTGGTGATCGAACTGCGTCGTGGCGAAGTGGGCGAGGTGGTGCTGAACAACCTCTATGCCCAGACCCAGATGCAGAGCGTCTTCGGCATCAACGCCGTGGCGCTGGTGGATGGCCAGCCGCGCACGATGAACCTCAAGGACATGCTCGAGGTCTTCATCCGTCACCGCCGTGAAGTGGTGACCCGCCGTACCGTCTACGAGCTGCGCAAGGCGCGTGAGCGTGGGCACATCCTCGAAGGCCAGGCCGTTGCGCTGTCCAACATCGACCCGGTGATCGAGCTGATCAAGGCCTCGCCGACCCCGGCCGAAGCCAAGGAGCGCCTGATCGCCACCGCCTGGGAATCCAGCGCCGTGGAAGCCATGGTCGAGCGCGCCGGTGCCGATGCCTGCCGCCCCGAGGACCTGGAGCCGCAATACGGCCTGCGCGATGGCAAGTACTACCTGTCCCCCGAGCAGGCCCAGGCCATTCTCGAGCTGCGCCTGCACCGTCTGACCGGCCTGGAGCACGAGAAGCTCCTGTCCGAGTACCAGGAAATCCTCAACCTGATCGGCGAGCTGATCCGCATCCTGACCAACCCCGAGCGTCTGATGGAGGTCATCCGCGAAGAGCTGGAGAAGGTGAAGGCCGAGTTCGGCGATGCCCGTCGCACCCAGATCGTCGCGTCCCAGGTCGACCTGACCATCGCTGACCTGATCACCGAGGAAGAGCGTGTCGTCACCATTTCCCATGGTGGCTACGCCAAGTCCCAGCCGCTGGCCGTCTACCAGGCCCAGCGCCGTGGCGGCAAGGGCAAGTCCGCCACGGGCGTGAAGGACGAGGACTACATCGAACACCTGCTGGTCGCCAACAGCCATGCGACCCTGCTGCTGTTCTCCAGCAAGGGCAAGGTCTATTGGCTGCGCACGTTCGAGATTCCCGAGGCGTCCCGTACTGCGCGTGGTCGCCCGCTGGTGAACCTGCTGCCGCTGGACGAAGGCGAGCGCATCACCGCGATGCTCCAGATCGACCTGGAAGCGCTGCAGCAGAGCGGCAGCGACGAGGACCTGGACGAAGCCGATGGCGTGGTGATCGAGGGTGAAGTAGTCGAGCCGGAAGCCGCCAGCGAAGGCGCTGACGACGGCGAGACCGAGCTGGCCAACGACGAGCCCACCGGGGCCTACATTTTCATGGCCACCGCCTTCGGCACCGTGAAGAAGACCCCGTTGGTGCAGTTCAGCCGTCCGCGCAGTGCGGGTCTGATCGCGCTGAAGCTGGAAGAGGGTGACACCCTGATCGCTGCGGCCATTACCGACGGTGCCAAGGAAGTCATGCTGTTCTCCGATGGTGGCAAGGTCATCCGCTTCAAGGAAAAACTCGTGCGCATCATGGGCCGTAATGCCCGTGGCGTGCGCGGCATGCGCCTGCCGGAAGGCCAGCGCCTGATCTCCATGCTGATCCCGGAAGCCAATGCGCAGATCCTGACCGCCTCCGAGCGCGGGTACGGCAAGCGCACTCGCCTGGGTGAGTTCCCCCGCCGTGGGCGCGGTGGTCAGGGCGTCATCGCCATGGTTTCCAACGAGCGCAACGGCAAGCTGGTCGGCGCCATCCAGGTGCAGGACGGCGAGGAAATCATGCTGATCTCCGACCAGGGCACCTTGGTACGTACCCGCGTCGACGAAGTCTCCAGCTCCGGGCGCAACACCCAGGGTGTGACCCTGATCAAGCTCGCCAAGGATGAGACGCTGGTTGGGCTCGAGCGCGTCCAGGAGCCTTCTGACGATGGCGAGGACGACGTGATCGAAGGCCTTGATGATGAGGCCGTGGCCGCGGTTGAGGGCGTCGAGGGTGACGCCGAGCAGGCCGCTGACGAGTAAGTGTGGCAAGGGCGGGCCTTCGCCGGCCCGTCCGTTCGGTAGAAGAAAAACCTGCGAGGGCGCCGATGCCCTCGCGCTACCCAGTGAGAATGGATGTGAGCAAGCGAGCCTATAACTTCTGCGCCGGCCCCGCCGCGCTTCCGGACGCTGTACTGCAACGTGCCCAGGCCGAACTCCTCGATTGGCAGGGCAAGGGCCTGTCCGTGATGGAGATGAGCCATCGCAGTGATGACTACGTGGCCATTGCCGAGAAGGCCGAGCAGGATCTTCGCGACCTCCTGTCCATTCCCTCCAATTACAAGGTGCTGTTCCTCCAGGGCGGCGCCAGCCAGCAGTTCGCCGAGATTCCGCTGAACCTGCTGCCCGAGAACGGTGTGGCCGACTACGTCGAGACCGGCATCTGGTCGAAGAAGAGCATTGAAGAGGCCAGCCGCTTCGGCCGCGTCAACGTCGCGGCCAGTGCCAAGTGCTACGACTATTTCGCCATTCCTGGCCAGAACGAGTGGCAGCTGTCCAAGGACGCTGCCTACCTGCACTACGCCTCCAACGAAACCATCGGCGGTCTGCAGTTCGACTGGGTTCCGGAGGTTGGCGACGTACCGCTGGTGGTGGACATGTCGTCCGACATTCTTTCCCGCCCGCTGGACGTTTCTCGTTTCGGCCTGATCTACGCCGGCGCGCAGAAAAACATCGGTCCCAGCGGCCTGGTGGTGGTGATCGTGCGCGAGGACCTGCTGGGCCGTGCCCGTTCGTCCTGCCCGACCATGCTCAACTACAAGATCGCGGCCGATAACGGCTCCATGTACAACACGCCGGCGACCTTCTCCTGGTACCTCTCGGGCCTCGTGTTCGAGTGGCTGAAGGAGCAGGGTGGCGTCGAGGCCATGGAGGTGCGCAACAAGGCCAAGAAGGACCTGCTCTACGGTTACATCGACAAGAGCGACTTCTACACCAACCCTATTGCGCACAATGCCCGCTCCTGGATGAACGTGCCGTTCCGCCTGGCTGACGAGCGCCTGGACAAGGACTTCCTCGCCGGCGCCGATGCCCGTGGCCTGCTCAACCTCAAGGGCCATCGCTCCGTAGGCGGCATGCGTGCCTCCATCTACAACGCCGTGGGCCTGGATGCGGTCGAGGCCCTGGTGGCCTACATGGCGGAGTTCGAGAAGGAGCGCGCGTGATGTCCGACCAGGAACTGAAGGCCCTGCGTCTGCGCATCGACAGCCTTGACGAGAAGATCCTCGAGCTGATCAGCGAGCGTGCCCGCTGCGCCCAGGATGTGGCGCGAGTGAAGATGGCGTCCTTGCCGGAGGGCGAGAAGCCGGTCTTCTACCGCCCCGAGCGCGAGGCCTGGGTGCTCAAGCACATCATGGAGCGTAACCAGGGGCCGCTGGATAACGAGGAAATGGCGCGGCTGTTCCGCGAGATCATGTCCTCCTGCCTGGCCCTGGAGCAGCCCCTCAAGGTGGCGTACCTGGGGCCGGAAGGCACCTTCACCCAGGCGGCTGCCCTCAAGCATTTCGGCCATGCGGTGATCAGCTCGCCGATGGCCGCCATCGACGAGGTGTTCCGCGAGGTGGCTGCCGGTGCAGTCAACTTCGGTGTCGTACCGGTGGAGAACTCCACCGAGGGTGCGGTCAACCACACCCTGGACAGCTTCCTCGAGCACGACATGGTGATCTGCGGTGAAGTTGAGCTGCGCATCCACCATCACCTGCTGGTGGGTGAGAACACCAAGACCGACAACATCACCCGCATCTACTCCCATGCCCAGTCCCTGGCGCAGTGCCGCAAGTGGCTGGATGCTCACTACCCCAACGTCGAGCGCGTGGCGGTTTCGAGCAATGCCGATGCGGCCAAGCGGGTGAAGAGCGAGTGGAACTCTGCCGCCATCGCCGGCGACATGGCGGCCAGCCTCTACGGGCTGACCAAACTGTGCGAGAAGATCGAGGACCGCCCGGACAATTCCACGCGTTTCCTCATCATCGGTAACCAGGAAGTGCCGCCCACCGGCGACGACAAGACCTCGGTCATCGTCTCCATGCGCAACAAGCCGGGGGCGCTCCACGAGCTGCTGGTGCCGTTCCACAACAACGGCATCGACCTGACCCGCATCGAGACCCGCCCGTCACGCAGTGGCAAGTGGACCTACGTTTTCTTCATCGACTTCGTTGGCCACCACCGCGATCCGCTGATCAAGGACGTGCTGGAGAAGATCAATCAGGAGGCCGTGGCACTGAAGGTGCTCGGTTCCTATCCCAAAGCGGTTCTCTGAATCGACGGTCACAGGCCGCAAGCCTCTTGCTGAACAGATCCGGCGCGTGGCTTCCGGCTTGTGGTCCAAAGCTTGAGGCGTGCAGCTATGTCCTGTGACTTCCTTGCCCTTGCTCAGCCGGGCGTGCAGAAACTTTCACCCTATGTGCCCGGCAAGCCGGTGGATGAGTTGGCCCGCGAGCTCGACCTTGATCCGTCCGGCATCGTCAAGCTGGCCAGTAACGAGAATCCTCTCGGCCCGAGCCCCAAGGCTCTCGATGCCATTCGTGCCGAACTGGCCGAGCTGACCCGTTACCCCGATGGCAATGGCTTCGAGCTGAAGCGCCGCCTGGCCGAACGCTGCGGCGTTATGCCGGCCCAGGTGACCCTCGGCAATGGCTCCAACGACATTCTCGATCTGGTGGCCCGGGCCTACCTGGCGCCTGGCTTGAATGCCGTGTTCAGTGAGTACGCCTTTGCCGTCTATCCCATCGCCACTCAGGCAGTGGGTGCTGTCGGTAAGGTGGTTCCGGCCCGGGGTTTTGGCCATGACCTGCCGGCCATGCTGGCGGCCATCGACGCCAACACCCGCGTCGTCTTCATCGCTAACCCCAACAATCCCACCGGCACCTGGTTCGGCCCTGCTGCCCTGGAGAGCTTCCTCGCCCAGGTGCCGGAAAACGTTCTGGTGGTGTTGGACGAGGCTTACATCGAGTACGCCGAGGGCGACGAGTTGCCCGATGGTCTCGATTACTTGGCGCGCTACCCGAACCTGCTGGTCTCGCGGACGTTCTCCAAGGCCTATGGCCTGGCGTCCCTGCGGGTCGGCTACGGTCTTTCCAGTGCCCAGGTGGCCGATGTGCTGAACCGCGTGCGCCAGCCCTTCAACGTCAACAGTCTGGCCCTGGCAGCGGCCTGCGCAGCGCTGGACGATGCTGATTACCTTGCTGAAAGCCGCCGGATCAACGATGCCGGCATGCTTCAGTTGGAAGAGGGGTTCCGCGCCCTGGGTCTGACGTGGATTTCTTCCAAGGGCAACTTCATCGCAGTCGACTTCGGTCGTGACGCTGCCCCCATCAATGCCGCCTTGCTGCGCGAGGGTGTGATCCTTCGCCCGGTGGGGGGCTATGGCATGCCCACCTTCTTGCGTGTCTCCATTGGTCTGCCGGCGGAAAACGCCCGTTGCCTGGAGGCGCTGGCGAAGGTGCTCGCCCGTGCCTGATGTCATGACCCTGCAACGGGGGGCTCCTATCTTCGGGCGCCTGGTGGTGATTGGGCTCGGCCTCATTGGCGGATCTTTCGCCAAGGGTTTGCGCGAGAAGGGGGTGTTTGCCGAGGTGGTGGGCGTGGACAAGGATCCGGAGTCCTGCCGCATCGCCGTCGAGACAGGGGTGGTGGATCGCTGCGAGAGCGATCTGGATGCCGCCTGTCGCGGGGCTGAGGTGATCCAGTTGGCGGTGCCGATACTGGCCATGGAGAAACTGCTGGGGCAGTTGGCCGCGCTTGACCTTGGAAAGGCCGTGCTGACCGATGTGGGAAGTGCCAAGGGCAATGTGGTACGCGCTGCACGCCTGGCGTTCGGCCAGATGCCGGCGCGTTTCGTCCCCGGTCACCCCATCGCGGGTTCGGAGAAGAGCGGGGTGGAAGCGGCCAACGCGGGTCTGTTCCGTCGTCACAAGGTGATCCTAACGCCGGCAGAGAATACCGACCCGGCAGCCCTGGAGCAGGTCGACCAGCTTTGGCGTGCCTTGGGCGCCGATGTTGAGCACATGGATGTCGAGCACCACGACGAAGTGCTCGCTGCGACCAGCCATCTGCCGCACCTGCTGGCGTTTGGCCTGGTCGATTCGCTCGGCAAGCGCAGCGAGAACCTGGAGATTTTCCGTTACGCCGCTGGCGGCTTCCGTGATTTCACGCGGATCGCCGGCAGTGATCCGGTGATGTGGCACGACATCTTTCTCGCCAATCGCGAGGCCGTGCTGCGGATCCTGGACGTATTTCGCGCCGACCTCGACGCGCTGCGCGCTGCGGTCGACGCTGGGGATGGGCATGAGTTGCTGGGCGTGTTCACCCGCGCCCGCTTCGCCCGCGAGCATTTCAGCAAAATCCTGGCCCGCAGGGCCTATGTGGACGCCATGCACAATAACGATCTGATCTACCTTGCCCAGCCCGGTGGCCAAATTTCCGGCCGTATTCGCGTTCCTGGCGACAAATCCATTTCCCATCGGTCGATCATGCTCGGCTCCCTGGCCGAAGGAACCACCGAGGTGGAAGGCTTCCTCGAAGGTGAGGACGCCCTGGCGACGCTGCAGACCTTCCGTGACATGGGCGTCGTCATCGAAGGCCCTCACCATGGTCGTGTGACCATCCATGGTGTTGGCCTCCATGGTCTCAAATCGCCGCCGGGTCCTCTCTACCTGGGTAACTCCGGCACTTCCATGCGTCTGCTCAGCGGTCTGCTGGCGGCCCAGCCGTTCGACACCACCCTGACCGGTGATGCCTCTCTCTCCAAGCGCCCGATGAATCGCGTGGCCAAGCCGCTCCGCGAAATGGGGGCGGTGATCGAAACCGGCCCTGAGGGGCGCCCGCCGCTGACCATCCGCGGTGGCCAGCGCCTGACCGGGATGAGCTACGACATGCCCATGGCCAGCGCCCAGGTGAAGTCCTGCCTGCTGCTTGCCGGCCTGTATGCCGCCGGGGAGACCGCCGTTACCGAGCCGGCTCCTACCCGTGATCATACCGAGCGCATGCTCCAGGGCTTTGGTTATCCGGTGAAGGTGGAAGGCAATACCGCAAGCGTGGAGAGCGGTCACAAGCTCACGGCCTGCAAGATCGAGGTGCCTGCCGATATTTCCTCCGCTGCCTTCTTCCTGGTGGCGGCGAGCATCGCCGAAGGTTCCGAGCTGCTGCTCGAGCATGTTGGCATCAACCCGACCCGTACCGGGGTGATCGATATCCTCAAGCTGATGGGTGGCGACATCACTCTGGAAAATCAGCGCGTGGTAGGTGGCGAACCGGTTGCCGATATCCGCGTTCGGGCAGCCAAGCTCAAGGGCATTGATATTCCCGAAGACCTGGTGCCCCTGGCCATTGATGAGTTCCCGGTGCTCTTCGTCGCGGCTGCCTGCGCCGAGGGACGTACCGTGCTACGTGGTGCGGAAGAGTTGCGGGTCAAGGAGTCCGACCGTATCCAGGTCATGGCCGATGGCCTGCAGATCCTGGGCGTCAAGGCGGAGCCGACCCCGGACGGTATCGTCATCGAAGGTGGCCCGATGGGCGGTGGTGAAGTCTGGGCGCATGGCGACCATCGTATCGCCATGTCCTTCACGGTGGCGTCGCTCCGCGCCGGGGCTCCGATCCGAATCCATGACTGCGCGAACGTGGCGACCTCCTTCCCGAACTTCCTTGGGCTGGCTTCGCAGGTCGGAATCCGCGTAGCGGAAGAGGGCAAATGATGAGTGGCGTACCTGTCATAACCGTCGATGGCCCGGGAGGCTCCGGCAAAGGCACCCTGTGTGGCTTGCTGGCCAGGCGCCTGGGCTGGAATCTGCTCGATTCGGGCGCGCTTTACCGCCTCTTGGCATTTGCTGCGCGCAACCACGGTGTTGACCTCACCAATGAGGAAGCGCTGACGGTTCTGGCGGCTCATCTGGACGTGCAGTTCCTTTCCGCGGCTGATGGCAGCCAGCGCATCGTGCTCGAAGGCGAAGATGTGTCCAATGTGATCCGAACCGAGGTGGTAGGGGCGGGCGCTTCCCAGGTGGCAGCCTTGCCGGCGGTTCGCGATGCGCTGCTGGAGCGCCAGCGTGCGTTCCGTGAGTCCCCCGGCCTTGTTGCGGACGGTCGTGACATGGGGACCGTCGTATTTCCCGAGGCGCCACTCAAGATATTCCTCACCGCAAGCGCGGAGGAGCGCGCGCGACGCCGCTATCTCCAGTTGAAGGGCAAAGGCGAGGATGTTAATCTGCCGAGTCTACTTGACGAGATAATCGCACGTGACGAGCGCGATACGCAGCGTGCGGTGGCTCCGCTTAAACCGGCGCCCGATGCGATCCTGCTGGATTCCACCGATCTCTCGATCGAGCAGGTGCTGGAGCGTATTCTCAGCGAAGTCGCAGCTCGCGATCTCGCCGGGTAACCCAGAGAGGCATGCGGGAAGACCAGTCTAAAGTCCCGCAAGACTCTTTTTATATGAACAAACCCACATTGTCTGGAGTGTGGCTTTGGGCGAATTCTCGCCCTTGATCAACAGGAATCAACATGAGCGAAAGCTTTGCAGAACTTTTTGAAGAAAGCCTGAAATCCCTCGACATGCAGCCCGGTGCGATCATCACCGGCATCGTGGTCGACATCGATGGTGACTGGGTCACCGTTCATGCCGGCCTGAAGTCCGAGGGTGTCATCCCGGTCGAGCAGTTCTACAACGAGCAGGGCGAACTGACCATCAAGGTCGGTGACGAAGTGCACGTTGCGCTCGATGCTGTGGAAGACGGCTTCGGCGAAACCAAGCTGTCCCGCGAGAAAGCCAAGCGCGCCGAGTCTTGGATTGTTCTGGAAGCGGCTTTCGCTGCCGAAGAAGTGGTCAAGGGCGTTATCAACGGCAAGGTCAAAGGTGGCTTCACTGTCGACGTCAATGGCATCCGTGCGTTCCTGCCGGGTTCCCTGGTCGACGTGCGTCCGGTGCGTGACACCACTCACCTGGAAGGCAAAGAGCTCGAATTCAAGGTCATCAAGCTGGATCAGAAGCGCAACAACGTTGTCGTTTCCCGTCGCAGCGTCCTCGAAGCCGAGAACAGCGCCGAGCGCGAAGCTCTGCTGGAATCCCTGCAGGAAGGCCAGCAAGTCAAGGGTATCGTCAAGAACCTCACTGACTACGGTGCATTCGTTGACCTGGGCGGCGTAGATGGTCTGCTGCACATCACCGACATGGCGTGGAAGCGCATCAAGCATCCGTCCGAAATCGTCAACGTTGGTGACGAGATCGACGTCAAGGTCCTGAAGTTCGACCGTGAGCGCAACCGCGTCTCCCTGGGTCTGAAGCAACTGGGCGAAGATCCGTGGGTTGCCATCAAGGCCCGTTACCCGGAAGGCACCCGCGTCATGGCTCGCGTCACCAACCTGACCGACTACGGCTGCTTCGCCGAGCTGGAAGAAGGTGTAGAAGGCCTGGTGCACGTGTCCGAGATGGATTGGACCAACAAGAACATCCACCCGTCCAAGGTCGTTCAGGTCGGCGACGAAGTGGAAGTTCAGGTTCTGGATATCGACGAAGAGCGTCGTCGTATCTCCCTGGGTATCAAGCAGTGCAAATCCAACCCGTGGGAAGATTTCTCCAGCCGCTTCAACAAGGGCGACAAGATCTCCGGCACCATCAAGTCGATCACCGATTTCGGTATCTTCATCGGTCTTGAAGGTGGCATCGACGGTCTGGTTCACCTCTCCGACATCTCCTGGAACGAGGTTGGCGAAGAAGCCGTACGCCGCTTCAAGAAGGGCGACGAGCTGGAAACCGTCATCCTCTCCGTTGACCCGGAGCGCGAGCGCATTTCCCTGGGCATCAAGCAACTGGAAGACGATCCGTTCTCCAACTACGCATCTCTGAACGAGAAGGGCAGCATCGTCCGTGGCACTGTCAAGGAAGTTGACGCCAAAGGCGCTGTAATTTCCCTCGGCAACGATATCGAAGGCGTCCTGAAAGCCTCTGAAATCAGCCGTGACCGCGTTGAAGATGCTCGCAACGTGCTGAAGGAAGGTGAAGAAGTCGAAGCCAAGATCATCAGCATCGACCGTAAGAGCCGCGTCATCAGCCTGTCCATTAAGTCTAAGGACGTGGACGACGAGAAAGACGCAATGAAGGAACTGCGTAAGCAGGAATCCGAAAGCACTGGTCCGACCACCATTGGTGATCTGATCCGCGCTCAAATGGAGAGCCAGGGCTAAGTCCTGATTTCCCCAGCAAAAAAGGCGGCCTAGGCCGCCTTTTTTGTTGCGTTGCTTTTGTCTGTCCCTGCAGGGCTGGTCAAAGAGCTGGTTGCGTGCTAAAACCATCCGGTGCTGATCTAGCCGCTTGATATAGAAGGGAAAAACCATGACCAAGTCGGAGTTGATCGAACGTATCGTCACCCATCAGGGCCAGCTTTCCTCTAAGGATGTCGAGCTCGCTATAAAGACCATGCTGGAGCAGATGTCCCAAGCATTGGCGACTGGCGATCGTATTGAAATACGAGGGTTCGGTAGTTTTTCCCTGCATTTCCGTGCTCCGAGAGTGGGGCGTAATCCCAAGACTGGCGAATCAGTCCGGCTGGATGGGAAGTTCGTACCACATTTCAAGCCGGGTAAGGAGTTGCGAGATCGTGTGAACGAGGAAGAGTAGCTGATTAAATTGGTGTGAATTTCCTTGGTTTATTTGCTTGTAATTTATTTTTGTAAGATTTCAGTGGTGCACTGTAAGTGGTTGAAATATCTGCGCTATATATTTTTGTGTGCCTGAAGCTTTGGTTTGAAATGGTTACTTTTACAGTGCTGAGTCAATTTTCTTGAGGAAAGCTTTTTCTTCAGTTTTTTGCGATGAAAGTGTGCACAACTGCGGTTGGTGTCTCCTTTCTCAGGTATCGCCATGGCAAGGTTGTCCTAAATGCAGTCATCTCTTCGAATTCAGCCCGTCATCCTTTGTGGTGGTTCGGGAACACGCTTATGGCCTCTATCTCGCTCGGGGTTCCCTAAACAATTCCTGTGCTTATCGGGTAGTGAAAGCCTATTCCAGCAGTCTGTCTCTCGCCTTTGTGGGGTGACTGGGATGCTTTACTCAGATCCCATGCCTTATGTGGTCTGTCATGAGGAGCACCGCTTCCTCGCGCAAGAGCAGTTGCGCGAAATGGGTGTTGAGCGCGCTTCATTGATACTTGAGCCTGTGGGGCGTAATACAGCGCCCGCTCTTACGCTTGCCGCGCTTGAGGCTCTTGCAGAGTGGGATGACCCTATTCTGATGGTGTCGCCCGCCGATCAGACAATATTGGACATAGAGGCTTTCCATCGTTCTATTCATCGGGCATTGGAGTGTGCCGCTGCTGGCGACATCGTCATTCTTGGTATCACTCCTAACAAGCCAGAAACCGGCTATGGGTACATTAAGGTTCAGTCAACTGACGAGCTTGCCGCCATGGTCGAGCGTTTTGTGGAAAAGCCAGATAGGCATACTGCTGAGCGATATCTAAAGAACGGTGGCTATTTCTGGAATGCTGGCCTATTCGTATTGAGGGCTTCTGTATGGCTAGCTGCGTTGCAAGCGTTTCGGCCGGATATAGCTCAGGCAACCACTGCCGCGTGGGAGGGGAGGCGCTGTGACAGTCGCTTTATTCGCCCTGATCCTGCTGCGTTTAGGGCTATACCCAGTGAGTCCATCGATTACTCGGTAATCGAGAAGTGTCCTGGTAGCGTGCATCCGATTAGAATGGTGCCTCTTGATGCAGGTTGGAGTGATCTGGGAGCTTGGGATGCAGTCTGGGATGTGCTGCCAAAAAATGAATTCGGCAATGCGTTTCAGGGTGATGTGCTTATCACGGATAGTCAAAACTCCCTAGTTCATGCCAGTAGTCGGCTTGTTGCGCTGGTGGGTGTGGAGAATCTGGTAGTAGTTGAAACTGCTGACGCTGTTCTGGTTGTGGATAAGGCGCGTAGCCAAGAAGTTAGGCATATCGTTAGTGCGCTCAATCAACAAAGCCGCGAGGAGCATTGCTCGCATCGTAAGGTGCATCGACCTTGGGGGTGGTATGACAGTATCGATGAAGGTGGTCGCTTCAAGGTCAAGCGTATTCGGGTGAAACCCAAGGCTAGTCTCAGTTTGCAGAAGCATAATTATCGTGCAGAGCATTGGGTGGTCGTGCAAGGCGTGGCTGAGGTTACTTGCGGTGATCTGACGATTTTACTTCAAGAGAATCAGTCGACCTACATTCCTCTTGGTGAGGTTCACCGACTGGCGAACCCGGGCACCACACCTTTGGAGATTATTGAGGTGCAGTCTGGGCACTATCTTGGGGAGGATGACATTGTACGTTTCGACGATATCTATGGTCGGAATGATGTAGTGCCGTCTCCTGTGGGCGATGGAAAAGATGGTTGATATATATTAAGTGTGAGAGGCAGGTTATATCACAAATTGACTCTCCTTCCTGCCTCGCCGCATGTAATGGGTATTGTAAGAAATGACCAATAAAGTTTTCCTTTCTAATGGAAGGTCTTTTGATGTAGATGAAGGGCAGACTATTCTTTCCGCAGCAGTAAGGCAGGGTGTTCTGCTGGAGCATAGTTGTCGTACTGGTCGTTGTGGTGTGTGTCGCGTAAAGGTTGAGCAAGGTGCTACCGAAGCGCTTGTACCAGAGGACTCTCTTGCTGATACAGATTCTAGTGATGGCTATATTCTGACGTGCTGCCGCACCGCTATCGGCGATGTCCTACTTGCAGCGGAAGATCTGGGCGAACTTGGTATCGTCAGCGCCAAGACGCTGCCCTGTCGTATTGATGCTCTTAGATATCTTTCAGATGATGTATTAGAGGTCGTTCTGCGTACTCCGCCTGCAAGCAAGCTTGAGTATCTACCGGGCCAGTACATAGATGTTATCGGTGTCAGTGGAATACGTCGCAGTTACTCTATAGCCAACGCGAGAAGAGAAGATGGCAAAATTGCTCTGCATATCCGAAAAGTAGATGGGGGGCGCATGAGTCAATACTGGTTCGGTGAGGCAAAAGTTAACGATCTTCTCCGTCTTGAGGGGGCTCTGGGAACCTTTTGCTTGCGTAGCGGAGTTGCTAAAAGTCTGGTTCTATTGGCCACAGGAACTGGAATCGCTCCGTTAAAGGCGATTCTTGAGCAGTTAGCTGCCGATACTGCATGTAAGCAATATGATCAAATATATCTCTATTGGGGGGGGCGTATTGAAAAGGATATTTATTGGCGGCCAGATTTCCCCAAGTTGCCACTCTTTTTCACGCCTGTCCTTTCTCGTTGCAGTACATTTAAAGGCCGAACAGGCTATGTTCAGCAAGCTGTGCTCGCTGATTCTATAGATCTTACTAGTGCTGAAGTATATGCGTGCGGTTCGGATGTGATGATTCGTAGTGCGCTTGAATCAATGCTCGCGGCAGGATTGGATAAAAATAAATTCTATTCCGATGCATTTGTAAGTTCAAGTTTATAGGGTTTGGAGAGGCTATGAAGGCAGTTATACTGGCGGGTGGTCTGGGTACACGCCTTAGCGAAGAAACTGGTACGCGCCCAAAGCCAATGGTTGAGATCGGCGGTAAGCCGATACTTTGGCATATTATGAAGATGTACTCTGCCTATGGGGTGAATGAGTTCATTATTTGTTGTGGTTATAAGGGGTATGTTATTAAGGAGTATTTTGCAAATTATTTTCTGCATATGTCCGATGTGACGTTTCATATGCAAGATAATAGTATGCAAGTGCACAATCGGCGCGCCGAGCCTTGGACGGTTACTCTTGTGGACACCGGAGAGCACTCAATGACGGGGGGGCGATTGCTGCGCGTTGCAGATTACTTGAAAGACGAAGATGCTTTCTGTTTCACATATGGCGATGGCATTGGCAATATCGATATAGCCGAGACGATTAAATTCCATCGCTCGCATGGCAAAAGCGCTACGCTGACTGCAACCTACCCGCCAGGCCGCTTCGGCGCTTTGGATATTGAAAATAAGCAAGTCATGAACTTCAAGGAAAAACCCAAAGGGGATGGCGCTATGATCAATGGTGGCTTCTTCGTGCTCAGCCCCAAGGTTCTTGCTTATTTGGCTGGCGATGCAACCATCTGGGAGCAGGAGCCTTTGATGAGGTTGGCTGAGGAGGGCGAGCTTATGGCCTATGAGCACCAAGGCTTTTGGCAGCCAATGGACACCTTGCGCGACAAGCATCTATTGGAGGAGCTTTGGCAGAACGGTAAAGCGCCTTGGAAGTCTTGGGAATAAGCATGAGCGCGAAGGTTTCACCTGCTTTCTGGCAGGGCAAGAAAGTATTTCTAACCGGCCACACTGGCTTCAAGGGCAGTTGGCTGTCGCTATGGCTGCAGAGCATGGGGGCACAGGTACAGGGGTTTGCTCTTAGCCCGCCAACGAGCCCTGCCCTGTATGAGGTAGCAAGGGTCGGAAAGGGCATGCTATCACGAATTGGTGATATTCGCGATCTCAGGGACATTGTCCATAGCATGCGAGCGTTCAATCCAGAGGTGCTTATTCACATGGCGGCGCAACCTCTGGTACGTCTTTCCTATCGGGAGCCCGTGCAGACTTATGCTACTAACGTCATGGGGACTGTGCACGTGTTGGAGGCAGCACGTCAGTGCAGCAATTTACGTGCGGTAGTTAATGTCACGACCGACAAATGCTACGAAAATCAGGAATGGGAGTGGGGGTATCGTGAGAGTGAGCCGATGGGTGGGCATGATCCCTACAGCAGCAGCAAGGGTTGCGTAGAGTTGGTGACAGCCGCATACCGCAGCTCGTTTTTCAGTGATCCGTCTGCACCGGCCATCGCTTCCGTTCGTGCCGGTAATGTGATTGGTGGAGGGGATTGGGCTGAGGATCGTCTGATTCCTGATATTCTTAGGGCCTTTGCAGAGGGGGTTGCAGTTACTGTTCGCAACCCACTATCGACAAGGCCTTGGCAGCACGTGCTGGAGCCGCTCAGTGGTTATTTGGTACTGGCCCAACGCTTGTGGAGTGATGGGCAGGCCGTTGCTCAAGGGTGGAACTTCGGCCCACGTGACGAAGATGCTCGTACTGTAGAGTGGATTCTCGATCATATGGTGCGGAACTGGGGGGGCAACGCCCGCTGGCAGTTGGACGAAAGTCCGCAGCCGCACGAAGCGCGCTACCTGAAGCTGGACATTTCTAAGGCACGTAGCCGCCTGGGCTGGTCTCCCTCCTGGACGCTGGAGACGACTCTGGACCGCATTGTCGATTGGCAGCGTACCTGGTTGCAGGGTGGTGACATGCGTGCCGCTTGTATTGCCGAGATCGATGCCTATATGGCGGACATGGCTGCACCGCGTGGTTGAACTGAACTACGCACCTCTCGAATTGTTAAACGCAGGTAGATTCATGACTCCCGATATCCTCCGCAATGAAATCAGCAAGCTAGTCGAGCAGTATGCTCTGTCGGCGTTAGCACCCAAGCCCTTCGTTGCCGGTGAAAGCGCTATTCCTCCATCTGGCAAAGTGATCGGTGCGCGTGAACTGCAACTGATGGTGGAGGCTTCGCTTGACGGCTGGCTGACCACTGGACGTTTCAATGCGGAATTCGAAAAAAAGTTGGCTGAATTCCTTGGTGTGAAGTATCTGCTGTCGGTCAACTCCGGCTCTTCGGCCAACTTGATCGCTTTCAGCGCTCTGACATCGCCCAAACTGGGGGATCGGGCCATCAAGAAAGGCGACGAGATCATCGGAGTGGCTGCTGGTTTCCCCACTACCGTGAACCCGATCGTCCAGTTCGGCGCAGTTCCGGTGTTCGTAGATGTGGATATGGCAACCCATAACATCGATCCTGAGCTGATCGAAGCCGCCATCACGCCAAAAACTAAGGCCATCATGTTGGCCCATACCCTTGGGAATCCATTTGATCTGGGAAAGGTCAAGGCACTCTGCGAGAAGTACAACCTATGGCTGGTCGAGGACTGCTGCGATGCCCTCGGTGCGACTTACGACGGCAAGTTGGTTGGCAGCTTTGGCGACATCTCCACGTTGAGCTTCTACCCGGCGCACCATATTACAATGGGTGAGGGAGGAGCGGTATTCACCAACAATGCCCAATTGAAAACGATCGCGGAGTCCTTCCGTGATTGGGGGCGCGATTGTTATTGCGCGCCAGGTTGCGACAACACATGTGGGGACCGTTTTGGCCAGCAGCTGGGTAGCTTGCCTAAGGGCTATGATCACAAGTATGTGTACGCCCATCTAGGTTACAACCTGAAAATTACGGATATGCAGGCTGCCTGTGGTCTGGCTCAGCTGGAGCGTGCGCAGGAGTTCATCGAGACTCGCAAGCGAAACTTTGAGTTGCTCAAGACGCGTCTTGCTGGCCTTAGCGATTTCCTAGAAATCGCTAAGGCAACACCTAACAGCGATCCTTCTTGGTTCGGTTTTCCGGTTACGCTGAAAGAAAGTAGTGGTGTTCAGCGAGTTGACCTGCTGAAGTTCCTCGATCAGCACAAGGTCGGTACTAGGTTGTTGTTCGCTGGTAATCTCACTCGCCAGCCCTACTTCCAGAATCTTGAATACCGTGTGGTCGGTAGCTTGGTCAATACCGATAGGACTATGAACCAGACGTTCTGGCTGGGCATATACCCTGGCCTGAGCCAAGAGCACTTCGATTTTATCGGAGAGAAATTCGAAGAGTTTTTCGGGATTGGGTTCTGAATGAAGGCGTCGGATGCGGTTGCGAAAGTCCTTGCCAAAAATGATGTGCTGTTTGGCTTCGAACTCATCGGTGGGATGATTGCCCATCTAGTTGATAGTATCAATCTCCTGGGTGCTACCAAGCTCGTGTCCGTGCACCATGAACAAGCTGCCGCTTTTGCGGCGGGAGCTGTCTCTCGGGCGACCAATAACCAGATAATGGGCGTGGCACTTGGTACCAGCGGGCCGGGTGCTACCAATCTCATTACTGGCATCGCTGATTGCTGGTTGGACAGCCACCCTTGTTTGTTCATAACGGGGCAAGTTAATACCCATGAGGCCAAGGGAGACCGGGAAATCCGACAACAGGGTTTTCAGGAACTAGACAGCGTCGAGCTTGTGCGGAGCATCACCAAGTATGCGCGCAAGATAAGTCATGTCGACGAACTCATTCCCTGCTTGCAAAAGGCGATTGATATCGCGAGAGAGGGGCGCCCAGGTCCCGTATTGCTGGATATCCCAATGGATATCCAGCGCGCCGAAGTGGACGATACTGCTCTTGATTCATATGGTCCGAGGAAAAAGGAGCATGGAGTATATTTAAAGTCTCCCGTCGGCGATGTACTTCAGAAACTGCAAGCCGCTTCAAGCCCTTTGTTCCTTATAGGCGGTGGGGCTGTAAACGCCGAGCATTTTGCGGATTGGTTAGTGGCGATCAACACGTTGAGTATTCCTTTCGTTTCCAGTTTGAAAGGGGCTGAGAAAGTTACGGCATCTGAGAACTATTTTGGGATGGTCGGTGCCTATGGTACGAGGGCAGCAAATTTCGCAGTACAGAACTGCGATCTCCTGATTGTGCTTGGCAGTCGCCTGGATGTAAGGCAAACGGGTGCCCAAGTATCCGATTTTGCTCGCAAGGCAAAGATTATTCAGATCGATATAGATCCAGGGCAATTGAATAATCGGATTGTTGCCGATTATTCCCATCAATGTGATCTGGATGTGTTTTTTGCCGATTTTGTTCAACAAGCCGTTTTGCCGGGGTCATGGGCTGGCTGGAAAGAAACTCTGTGCCAGGTTTTTCAAGAAACCTTCATTGATGAGTACGAAGATTGGAGTATAAGTCCGTTTAAGCTCTTTTCAACGCTCAATACTCTTTGTGATGGGTGGGCGGTTGAGTTTGTGGCGGATGTTGGTAATAACCAAATGTGGGCAGCCCATACTCTCCGTCTAGGTGAAAACCAGGCTGCCCATCACTCTGGTGGCCTAGGTGCCATGGGGTTCGCTATCCCAAGTGCAATTGGTGTTTGCTACGCGTCGAAACGGCCCGTAATTGCAATTACAGGTGATGGTGGTGCACAGCTCAATATTCAAGAGCTGGATATTGTCGCTCGTGAAAGGCTGCCGATTCTCACGCTCGTGCTCAACAACCATTCCCTAGGAATGGTGCGTGGCTTCCAAGACATGTACTTCGAGGGCAGAAGCTCATCTACGTATTGGGATGGCTACACATCACAGTTTCGCGCCATTGGCGAGGCCTACGGGGTTGAGTCGCTGACAGTGATTTCTTTGGATGCTTTTATTGAAGTCGTTAACGCCTTTGTCGAGTCACCGCGGCCGATGCTGGTAGAGCTGCATATGAGTGATGCGAGAGAGTGTCGGCCTCGTCTCGAATTTGGGCGACCGATAGATGAGCAGTCACCTAGGCTCTAGTTAAGCTATGCGTTGAGGTCTGTCGCGCGTGATTGACGTGAGAAGATCCAATGATAAAAGTCTTTAGTATTACTAAGGCGTGAATATAGTCGTCCCGAATTCGATGAGGTATTTGCAGTGGTTTGTATTGCCCTAGTAGGTGCGAGTAGCCAGATTGCCAAAGATTTTATTCGCCTGAATGCATTAAACGCTATCTATGAATTGATACTGTTTGTGCGTGATGTTCAGGCGATGACGAATTGGCTTGATGAGATTGGGTTGGCAGATCGTTTTCCCGTGTACCTGTATGGCGAATACGGAAAGCATCAACATGATGTCGTCATAAATTTCGTAGGTGTAGGTGATCCATCGCGGGCAGCCCAGATGGGCGGAGATATACTAGATATAACACTGAGATTTGATGATTTAATAATTAGCCAGTTGCTAAAAAACCCAATGCGGCGCTACATATTTATCTCCAGTGGTGCTGTATATGGAGGCAGTTTTTCCGAGCCCGCTGATGCTACATCAGTTGCTAGCTATGATGTAAATCATATAACCCTGCAGAACTACTATTCTATCGCTAAGTTGCATGCCGAGGTGCGTCATCGTTCCTTGAGGAATTTATCTATTATCGATGTTAGGGTATTTAATTATTTTAGTCGATATCAAGGTCTAGGTTCACGCTTTTTTATTGTGGATATTCTGAATGCAATAAAATCTGGGAGTGTTCTTAGGACTTCTTCAGAGCCTATATCGCGTGATTTTCTTCATCCTACTGATTTCTTTCAGTTGATAGGTTGTTGTTTGGCCTCGCCTTGCAGGAATTTCCCAGTAGATGCATATACTAAGGCGCCTATCGGTAAGCTTGAACTGCTTGAGACGATGGCAAGGAATTATGGATTGCAGTATGAGATAGTTTGTGATTTGACTGGCGTAGTGGGGTCAAAGCAAAATTATTATTCAACCAATATGAAAGCTCGAGAGCTTGGTTATCAGCCCAAGTATTCATCTCTGGATACACTGAATGCTGAGGTTTCCGCAATTCTAGAAGGAGATGATTTTTAACAGTTGCTATTGCACTCATGATTCTGGGCGCTCGCGATGTTTTTTTATTTTTGTTGCTAAGCTTTTAGTTCCATGAGAAGTTGGCAACAAGGTTTAATAAGCTATTCGTTATTTCAGTTGTTTGAGTCTATCCTGATATTTTAATAAAGGTCAGCGCTCTCCGGGTTGTATTCTTAGTTTGCTGATTACTCCAGTTTTCTTGAAGAGTAGAAAATGAAGATTTTATATGTAGACTTACTCTATGATTATGGGGTCAAGTCCCGTGGATTCAATTATATTGGGCAGTTAGGTTTCAAGGCCTCTTTTGAGAGGTTAGGGCATGTGGTTGAGGCTTTTTATTATGATGATTACCTGCGGCGTACGGATGAATTACAGATAGAACTCATAAGGGTTGCAGATGTTGTGCGACCAGATTTGATTTTTTTCTGTTTATTTCAAGATCAGTTTTCAGTTAAAACCCTGCAAGACCTATCTAGTAGATACGTTACAATGAATTGGTTTGGAGATGATCAGTGGCGTTTCGATGCGTTCACAAAATATTATGCGTCAAGTTTTACTTGGTGTATCACAACCGATAAATTTAGTATTCCTCGTTATAAGCAACTTGGGCAAAATAATATAATTCATAGTCAATGGGCTGCGATTGATGATAGTACCCGCTTTGACATTACTCCACCTAACTATGAATATGATGTTTCATTCGTTGGAGGGTATCATCCTTATCGTGCCTGGTTTCTATCCCGACTCAGTAAAAGCGGCCTGAACGTTAGGGTCTTTGGAAACGGATGGCCGACTGGACCATTAAGCAACGAAGAGATGACTGCCCTCTTCAAGAAGACGAAGATAAATCTAAATATATCCAATAGTGCGAGTTTCGATGTGCGCTATCTGCTTTCATCAACTAAATCACTGATGTCAGCACTACGCGCCTCTAAGAGTAGTCCACAGGTTAAAGCAAGAAATTTCGAAATTCCTTACTATGGCGGATTCCAGCTATCTGATTATGTTCCTCATCTAGAAGAGTATTTTTCGATCGGAACAGAAGTGGTTTGCTACTCCAGTCCAGATGAGGCGATTGCTTGGATTAATTACTACTTGAGGAACGATGTGGAGCGAGAGGCCATACGTTTGCGCGGCACACAGAAAGCAAGGTGTTATCATGCTTACTCAAATCGAATAGAAAAAATATTTGAGATCCTCGCATGAAGAAGGCTTCATTGGTAGTAAGTGATTTTTATAATGGCAACAAAATATTTGATGTTGACGATATTGAAGTTAATCGTGATAGCTGTTTAAGTTTTTTTTATGAGTTAAAGGCCTCTTTCAGGAAAAGAGGTTATGATCTAGCGACATCCGATATCCACTTTCCCATGGATTCTGATGTAGTACTTTATAATGAAATGCCTGCTGCACTTCCTAAAGAGGAGGCATACGCGAAGTCTTTTTTATTGCTGTATGAAAGCTTCTTGGTTCGCCCCGATAACTGGGATGTTGGTAAGCATAAGAAATTCAATAGAATTTTTACTTGGAATGATCGTCTGGTTGATCATGATAGATACTTCAAATTTAATTTCTGTCATGATTTCCCTGTAATTATTAAAAGACCAATAAGCTCTGATAAAAAGCTTTGCACGTTAATTGCGGGCAATAAAAAATCTTCTCATGAGTTAGAGTTGTACTCAAAACGGCGTGAGGCAATTGATTGGTTTGAGAGATATCACCTTTGCGATTTTGATTTTTATGGACTCGGTTGGGACAAGTTTTGTTTCTCTGGCTCTAAGCTTCTCAGAGTGCTCAATCGCTTCCCGTTTTTGGGTAGATTACTTGCTCCTCAGTTAAAGTCTTATAAAGGAATTACCAGTACGAAGCGTGAGGTTCTTGAACGCTATCGATTCTCAATTTGCTACGAAAATGCAAGGGATATACCCGGGTATATTACTGAGAAAATATTCGACAGTTTCTTTGCAGGGTGTGTACCAGTTTATTGGGGGGCGAATAATGTTGAAGAGCATATTCCTCGTGAGTGTTTTATTGATAAGCGCGACTTCTCGGGCTATCCCGAACTCTATAGCTATCTAAAGAATATGACAGATGCTCGTCATGCTGAGTACCTAAATAGTATTGAAGGTTTTCTCTCGAGTTCCGCAAGCGATCCATTCCGTAGCGAAATAGTTGCCGACTATGTCGTGGAGACTATTTTAGATGCTCAGCCTTAACCACCGAGGGCTATTTGTACTCGTCTTCGGGCGCGTATTGCAAGTAGGTATCATGCTTGCTTCTATCAAATTGTCTACGCACTATTTGACGGCTGTTGAGATCGGTAATCTCTATGTGATTGTGACGATCACTAATTTTTTTGGGCTTTTCTTGATCAATCCGCTGGGGCAGTATGTGAATCGCTGTACTCATGTTTGGTATGCAGCCGGCGAATTAGTGAATAGATTTTTTATTTACAATTTTTATGTTGTTGGTGTGGCTTTTTTGTCGTTCTGTGTGGTCTCTATATTGCCGCTGATCGATATTGCGGGGGGCATTAGTCACGGCCTACTTTTGCTAGTCGTGCCTATGTTTGTATACGTCAATACTTGGAATCAAACACTGGCCCCAGCACTTAATATGCTTGGGCATCGAGTGGTTTTTACTACCCTGACTGTTGCTTCGGCTGCGCTGGCAGTTTTACTATCTTTCTTTGCAGTAACACTGTATGAGCCTACGGGTATAATGTGGGTATCGGGTCAAGTTAGTTCTTTCTTTTTGCTAAGTATTGTTTCTTTTTTCTTTCTGAAGCGTTATGTGCCACAGCCTTGTGATATTGGGGCCATGCGTGCGGCTATGTCTATAGAGAGTCTGTTGGGGATAGTCAGGTTTACGTTACCGCTTGCGGTAAGTATTTTATTCTTGTGGATGCAAGGACAGTCTTATCGTTTTGTCATTGAGCGTTTTGTGGGGCTAGAGTTTCTTGGTTATTTTGGTGTGGGCTTTGCAATTGCAATCGCCGTTTCAAGCTCTGTCGAGAACTTAATGATGCAGTGGATTTCCCCGGCTCTGTACAGGAGTATGGCGGATTCTGATAGGTTTTCTGAATTTTTCTCTGTACTAATTAATGGCCTGTTGCCATTATATTTTCTTTTGGCGATATTTGTTTCGTTCTTGTCTGTGAATTTAATGGTTGTTTTAGTTGGTGAGGCTTATTCTCGGTCGTGTATTTTTTTGGTTTTTGGAATATGGGCCGAGTTTTTTAGGGTCGCAACTAATTTGCTGGCTACAGTAGCACATTCAAAGATGTGTACGCGTAAGTTGGTTGTCCCATATGCGGTTGGCGGCATCGGTACTTTGTTGGGTGTCTATTTTGCCTCTCGGTCTGCTGATTATTATATTCTAATTCCAAGTGTCATCGTGGTTATGGGGGGGGTGGGGTTCGCGGTCATGTACTATCAGATGAATAAGATTTTAAAAATTCGATTGCGGATAGCGGGTTTTTTACGCATGTTTGTGTTCGGTACTGTCTTTTCTTTTGCTTATTTTCTATACTCTATATCTGGCAGTACACTGGTCTCAGCTTTAATTTTGAGTGCTTTTGGATTTTATTTTTTGATGGTGGTCTATTTTTATTTTCGAGCGTTGGGCGGCGCGCGAGCTTTGGAGTTATGATTATGTGTTCAAATGTTTGCTCTACTCCCCGGCAGCCTTTAGTGTGTATTTGTATTCCATGCTTTAATAATGAGAGAACTATCGGTTTTACATTGGAAAGCATTTTAGGGCAGACATATAAAGAGTTTATCATAAAGGTCTTTGATAATGCCTCTACGGATGCAACTGTCTCAATTGTAAAGGAGTTCATTCGGCGTGGTGTCAATATCCAACTGACGGAAAGGGCTGTAAATATTGGCGGGGAAGGTAATTTCAATGAGTGCATTAAAGCCGCAGAAGGTGATTACACCGCTATTTTTCATGCGGATGATGTCTATGACTCAGATATTGTCGCTATAGAGGTTTCTTTTCTGCAAAAGAATTTGTCCTGCTCAGCCGTGAGTACTCACGCTAGATTGATCGATGGTAATGGTGTCGAGTTAGATAAGAAGTTTCTGCCAGAAGAGCTCCGCTTAAGTGCACATAAAGTACTATCTCGGGAGGAGTTCCGGAGGCTTGTCTATAAGTACGGAAATTTCATTACTTGCCCCAGTGTCTTGTTTAGAACAGCCTCGCTTAAGGAAGAGGTGGTGACTTTCAGGAACGAGCATTTTGCAAGCTCTTCTGACCTCGATGTATGGCTGCGTTTAGCAAGTCGCGGCGGAATGGGGTTTATAAGGAGAGAGTTGATGAGTTATAGGGTCTCAGCTGCTAGCTTCTCCTATAACCGTATCAGCAGAAGAGTGGCTGATGCAGATATGTTCTTAGTGCTTAACTACCATTTGAATGATCCTGGTATTTCTTCAAGTCTCAGGGCGGAGTTGGCGCACTATAGAGATTTTCTGTTGCTGAGAGATCGTGCTTCTACAAATATAAATAGGCTGATTCTAGAAGTCTCTCCGTACCAGTCTATGCCTGTGTGGCGCAGTGCTCATTTGGCTTTGAGTAGCTCTTTCCACTTTAAAGCGTTTCTTCTGTCATTGGCTGTGAAGTTATTTATATCTATCCCAGTGACGCGCTCCCTTGGCGCTACAATAAAACGTTGGCGCTACGGGCGCTGATGAAATGCAAATTTATGTGTTTTTGAGGTGTGTATGAGAAAGGTTGCGCTTATTACCGGTATCACAGGGCAGGATGGCTCTTATCTTGCTGAGTTTCTTCTGGATAAGGGGTATGAAGTACATGGCATAAAGCGCCGTGCCTCATCCTTTAATACTCAGCGGGTAGATCATATATTCCAGGATCCGCATGTGGATAATCAGCGCTTTATCTTGCATTATGGCGATCTGACTGATGCGTCAAGCCTTACTCGTATAATTCAGGAGGTTCAGCCTGATGAGATTTATAATCTTGGGGCGCAGTCGCATGTGGCTGTGAGCTTTGAGACTCCAGAGTATACCGCTGATGTTGACGCTATGGGGACATTGCGTATTCTTGAGGCTGTTCGTCTCTTGGGATTGGAGAAAAAAACTCGTTTTTACCAAGCATCTACTTCGGAACTCTATGGTTTGGTTCAGGAGATCCCTCAGAAAGAAACAACTCCATTCTATCCACGCTCACCTTATGCGGTAGCTAAGCTATACGCTTATTGGATTGCCGTTAACTATCGTGAGTCTTACGGTATGTACGCCTGTAATGGTATTCTTTTTAATCATGAGTCTCCACGTCGCGGTGAGACTTTTGTTACTCGCAAGATCACTCGGGGGCTGGCTAATATTGCCCTTGGTATTGAGCGCTGTCTCTACATGGGGAACCTTGATTCGCTTCGGGATTGGGGTCATGCCAAGGACTATGTACGCATGCAATGGCTCATGCTGCAGCAAGAACAGCCTGAAGACTTCGTTATAGCTACTGGTGTGCAGTATTCAGTGCGTGATTTCGTTAGCTGGAGTGCTGCGGAGTTGGGCGTTTCTCTGCGTTTTAAAGGACAGGGTGTGGATGAAATTGCGATAGTCGAGGCTATCGAGGGTGACAAAGCTCCGGCGCTCAAAGTGGGTGATGTGGTACTTCGTGTCGATCCTCGTTATTTCCGCCCGGCTGAAGTGGAGACCCTACTGGGGGACCCGACCAAGGCAAAGAACCTGCTTGGCTGGACTCCGGAAATTACGGTTCAGGAGATGTGTGCTGAGATGGTTCGTGAAGATCTCAAATCTGCTCAGCAGCAGTCTTTGTTGATTCGCCACGGGCATAACATTGTCTCTAGCGTCGAGCGATAGATAATGAAGATTCTACTGACTGGCGCCTCGGGTATGTTGGGGCGCAACATTCTTGAGCACGCAGATGCCAGTGTTCATGAGTGGTTCACCCCAACGCATGCACAGTTGGATCTTTCTAACTATGCGTCGGTAGCGTCGTACCTACTATCGAACACCCCGGACTGTGTCATTCACGCAGCAGGAAAAGTTGGAGGCATTCAGGCCAATATTCGCGAGCCGGTCGAATTTCTCATCGCCAATCTCGATATGGGGCGGAATGTCATGATGGCATCAGCGGCAGCGGGAGTTAGAAACTTACTGAATATTGGTAGTTCCTGTATGTACCCTCGGGATCGTGAGAGTGCGCTCAGTGAGGATGATCTTCTGGGAGGGCCACTGGAGCCTACCAATGAGGCTTATGCGCTGGCCAAGATCACTGTGGCAAAGCTAGCAGAATATTTATCTCGAGTTAACCCGGGCTTTAACTACAAGACTATAATTCCCTGCAACCTGTATGGGCCTCATGATAAATTTGATCCTCGTTGGTCGCACTTAATTCCATCGATCATTCACAAGCTGCATGTAGCAAAGCAGCGGGGAGATGACACAGTCGATATATGGGGCGATGGTTCGGCACGTCGCGAATTTCTATATGTGAAGGATGCCGCCTCGGCGATTCTTAAAGCTGTCGGATCCACTGCAGAGCTTCCAGCCTTTTCCAACATCGGACTTGGCTTCGATTACACCGTCAATGAGTATTATCAGGCTGCTGCCAAGGTCATTGGCTACCAAGGTGGTTTCATTCATGACACCAGCAAGCCCGTCGGCATGAAACGAAAGTTGTCGGACGTCCGGCGCGCGCAAGCTTGGGGTTGGAGCTTCGAAACGTCGCTTGAGACAGGTCTGGCAGAAACTTATAAATTTTATTTGAGTACGATTGAGGAGTCGCATTGATGGGATACTCTCTTGCCAGTACAACTTGGGACGAAGCCGAATATGCTGCCATCCAGCGAGTTGTCGCCTCTGGAATGTTTTCCATGGGTAAGGAGGTGTCGCTGTTCGAGAAACAGTTCGCCGAGACTATGGGTATCAAGCACGCCGTAATGGTGAACTCTGGGTCATCCGCCAATTTGGCGATGATCGCTGCACTCTTCTTTCGCAAAGAGAACCCTCTGAAAGCCGGCGATGAAGTCTTGGTCCCTGCCGTTTCTTGGAGTACCACCTACTACCCGTTGCAGCAGTACGGCCTCAAGGTCCGGTTTGTCGATATCGATCTAGAAACCTTGAACATGGACCTTCGCCAACTCGAAGGTGCTATTACGGAAAATACCAGGGCGATTTTCGCCGTGAACCTGCTGGGCAATATCAACGATTTTTCCGAAATCGAACGTATTATCGGTGACCGCGACATCCTTCTTCTGGAGGATAACTGTGAGTCGATGGGCGCACTGCTCAATGGTCGTCAGGCCGGGACGTTCGGTGTAATGGGCTCTTACAGCAGCTTCTTCAGCCACCATATCGCCACGATGGAAGGCGGCTTGGTTGTCACGGATGATGATGAGTTGTATGAGATCCTGTTGTGCCTCCGTGCGCACGGTTGGACCCGTAACCTGCCGAAGTTCAACCATGTGTGTGGCGAGAAGAGCGATAATCCTTTTGAGGAGTCGTTCCGTTTCGTGCTTCCCGGCTATAATCTGCGTCCGTTGGAAATGAGCGGAGCCATTGGGCAGGAGCAAATCAAGAAGCTACCGATGCTAGTCAGTGAGCGGCGTAAGAATGCGGAAACTTTTCGGAAGCTATTTGCGGAGCACCCGTGGCTGATTATCCAGAGGGAAGTGGGGGAGAGCAGTTGGTTTGGCTTCTCGCTGGTGTTGAAGGAAGATGCTCCTGTGACGCGCTCCGTGCTTATTGAAAGGCTGACGGCTGCCGAGATAGAAGTTCGCCCCATCGTAGGCGGCAACTTTGCGAAGAATGAGGTCATGAAGTGGTTCGATTACTCGATCTACGGGCGGTTGGATAACGCTACTTATATCGATGCGCATGGCTTCTTTGTTGGCAACCACCATTTCGACCTGACCGAGGAGCTCACGCTCCTTCATTCGTTGTGTCGTTAGTTGACACGAAGTGCATGGCGGGCGTGTCCTGCACTGCGCTATTGACGATAGCCTGAGTTGTTGGGGTTCATAGTAAGGGGTGGCAAGTGAGTGCGGATGTTTCTGTCATCATCCCCTATTTCAATGCACTGGCGACAATAGGTCGAAGCATCGAGTCGGTTATTGCGCAGACAGTGGCGGTTCGTGAGTTGGTGATCGTGGATGACGCTAGTGGCGATCCCGAAGCGTTGGCGCGCTTGGTTGACGGTTATAGAGGGTCGTTGAATATCCTGTTGATCTCTTTGGAAATCAATCGCGGACCATCTAACGCACGAAACGTAGGGGTGGCGAACGCGTCTTCGTCTTATATTGCATTTTTGGATGCGGATGATATCTGGCATCCAGAAAAAATCCATATTCAGTATATGTATATGCAGCAGAATCCAGTTCGCCTCACAGCGCATGGATATATCGCGGATCTGCAGCAGCGTCCCTTCTTCATTGATAAGCACCTATCGGGTGAGAGTATCGGTAGGCGCAGTTTCATATACAGGAATCCGATATTCACACCTACCGTTATGGCTCGTAGGGAAGGTTTCTGCTTGTTCGATGATCGCTATCGACGAATGGAGGATTATTTATGTTGGTACGAGAACTTGAAGAACGGAAATCACATCCTGCTGAGTCTCGAACTGGCCGGGGGTTTCAAAGCTGCTATTGGATCGTCGGGGTTGACTGCATCTGTTCGTTTGATGCATGAGAGCTGTTTAGACGTCTTGCGCGGTTTACGTAAAGAGCGAAAAATGCCGCTGTCCGACTATTTGTTCGCATATGTATTCGAGATGATCAAGTTTCCGGTCAGGTCGTTTCTAGTCTTTATCAGGAAGAGTTTTTTGTGAGCTCCAGCGATTTGCCGTTGCCACGTGTAGCGGTGTTGCTTGCGGCATACAACGGTATGCAGTGGCTGCGGGAGCAACTTGATTCGATCCTTGAGCAGGCGGGTGTAGATGTCACTGTCTACGTAAGTGTCGATAGGTCCAGTGACGATACCGGCGCCTGGATCTGCGACTTTGCGGACTCCGACTCAAGGGTCGTGCCGCTTGCTTATGGGGAGGCATTTGGTGGTGCGGCGAAGAATTTTTTTCGCCTCCTGCGTGATGTCGATCTCCAGCCCTTCGACTGTGTTGCGTTCGCTGATCAGGACGATATCTGGCTGCCGAACAAACTTGATCGGGCTTGCCAGCAGATCCTGGCTCAGGGTTGTGATGGCTACTCGTCGAATGTTACGGCCTTCTGGCCTGATGGCCGCCGTGTTCTGGTTAATAAGTCCCAGACGCAGGTGAAATGGGATTACCACTTCGAGGCCGCCGGCCCAGGTTGCACTTATGTGATGACTTCTGCATTGGCTGGGGCAATAAAGCACTGCGTGATCAATCACCGGCAACTTATCGATGAAGTCGCTCTGCACGACTGGTTCTGTTACGCCTTTGCTCGTGCCAAGGGGTATCGGTGGTACATCGACGCGACGCCGTCGCTGCTGTACCGCCAGCATGAGAACAATCAATTCGGAGTCAACTCTGGGTTTAAGGCCTTTCAGTCTCGGGTGAATCAAGTGTTCAACGGATGGTGGCTTGCTCAGGTGCGTTTGATCTCAAGCATTTTAGAGGCCAGGGACCTGATCCTGATATCGCGTCTGAACACGTCATACCGCATGGCGTTGTTCGGTTTGTCATTGCGTGCCTGGCAGTGCCGGCGTCGCCTGCGCGACAAGTTGTTCTTTGCCCTTGTTTGCTGGGCGCTGATGTTTAAAGGACCTGACAATGGCTGAGCGCACCAAGGTTCTGGTCACCGGAGCGACCGGCTTTATTGGTTCTGGCTTGGTGATGCACTTGGCTGCTGATTCCCGGTGGTGGGTGGTCGCATCGGTTCGTAGCCAGAACCTGTCGCCTGCTAAAGGCGTAGATGTGTTTCCGGTCGGTAATATAGGGCCCGATACCGATTGGTCGGAGGCTTTGAGTGGTGTAGGTGTCGTGGTCCATACGGCGGCTGTTGCCCATGTGCGCAATATCGGAGCGGGTGAGCGGCTCGCGCATTTGCGCATGACAAACGTCGATGGTGCGCTTTGCCTCGCGAAGCAGGCCTTGGCTGCAGGTGTTCGGCGTTTTGTGTTTATAAGTTCGATTGGTGTAAACGGTACAGGGATTGCGCATCAACCGTTCAACGAACTGAGTCTACCGGAGCCACATGCGGCTTATGCGATTTCCAAGTTCGACGCTGAGCGGGCATTGCATGACCTGTTTGCTGGTACCACTACAGAGCTAGTCATCATTCGTCCGCCGTTGGTCTACGCAGCGCACGCCCCTGGGAATTTCAAATGGCTGCTGAGAGTCGTGTATTGGGGTCTGCCCCTGCCATTTGCGCAGGTGGCTAACTCACGGAGCATCATCGCTCTGGAGAACCTTGTCGATATCATCTGCTGTTGCCTTACCCATCCTGCGGCGGCAAATGAGCTGTTCGTGGTCACGGATGGCCCCCCGGTCTCGACTGCCGATATGATCCGATGCTTAGCCGTCGGAATGGGTAAGCGCGGGCGCCTATTTTCGTTTCCAGCAGCACTGATTGCGTCGGTCTGTCGGGTGTTGGGGGTAGGGGGTATTTACACTCAGTTGTTCGAATCGTTGACTGTCGATGGTTCTAAGGTACGCCGGCTATTGGGTTGGAAACCGCTTATCAGTACCGAGTCCGGGTTGATCCAGGCGGGTAGGGCGTATCGGCGTATGCGTTCGTCAAAGAAGGATTGATGATGGTGGTCTGGTGGCTTTTGCCCATTGTTATGGTTGTTTCCCTTGGTATCACCGGATTGATGCGTCGCTATGCTTTGGCACGCAGCATCATGGATATACCAAACTCTCGTAGTTCACATTCCGTACCCACACCACGGGGCGGCGGGATAGCCATCGTATTTAGCTTCCTGGTTGCTCTGCCTTTGCTCACGCTGGCGCTGGGGCTATCTTGGGGAGCACCCCTGGCGTTGCTGGGAGCGGGGGCTTTGGTAGCGATAGTTGGCTTTCTCGATGACCATGGGCATATCGCAGCACGCTGGCGCCTGCTCTTTCATTTTGGTGCTGCAGTTTGGGCACTGGTATGGCTAGGAGGGCTGCCGCCTGTGCAGTTCTTCGGTGCCTCTGTGGATCTTGGGTGGGCTGGCCATGTGTTTGCGGCGTTCTATCTAGTCTGGTTGCTCAATCTCTATAACTTTATGGACGGCATCGACGGTATCGCTGGAGTCGAGGTGATTACCGTGTGCCTGGGCGGGGCGTTGCTCTACTGGCTTAAGGGACATGCTGATCTTGCCGTCTTTCCGCTGCTCTTAGCGGCTGCGAGTGCCGGATTCCTGTATTGGAATTTTCCGTCTGCGAAGATCTTCATGGGTGATGCGGGAAGTGGATTTCTAGGCGTCACTCTGGGTGTTTTGTCGCTGCAGGCTGCGGCATCTGATGCGGTGTTGCTGTGGGCGTGGCTGATCTTACTCGGTGTCTTCATAGTGGATGCGACCTATACGCTGTTGAGGCGGTTGCTACGGGGTGACAAGATCTATGAGGCTCATCGTAGCCACGCCTATCAGTTTGCTTCGCGGCGCTTCGGCCGGCATTTGCCAGTTACCCTAGGGGTGGCAGCGATCAATTTTGTCTGGCTGTTGCCCTTGGCTCTCTGGGTTGGTGTGGGCGGCCTGAGTGGCGTTGTCGGCTTAACCTTGGCATATGCTCCGCTGCTGGGATTGGCAGTCAAGTTTCGCGCTGGTTCTTCGGAGTGAAGGGCCCTGTCTTTTTACAGTTCGAAAAGCTGGAAGCCTCATGAATTGGCTGCGTACCTATCTGCTTGGCCTCTCACGTCGTCGCAAGCGCCTTTTGCAAGTTGCTGTCGATGTGGCGCTGCTTTGGGTAGCGTTGTGGCTGTCATTCGCCATTAGGTTGGGGGTGGATGACACCGTCAATCCATTCGGAAGCCACTTGTGGCTGTTTATCGCCGCGCCCCTGATCGCCATTCCTATCTTCACGCGCATGGGGTTGTATCGCGCGGTGATGCGTTACTTCGGCAACGATGCGCTTATCACCATTCTCAAAGCAGTGACGCTTTCTTCTGCTGGATGGGCGCTGTTCGCTTACTGGGTGCGCGAGCCTGATGTGCTTGTGCCGCGTTCGCTTGTTTTCATCTATTGGTGGATGTCGCTGATGCTGGTCGGGAGCCTGCGGCTGCTGCTGCGTCAGTTCTTCATGGGGGACTGGTATGCCGTGAAGGCCCAGATGCGCCAGGGGGGGCAATTACCGAAGGTGGCGATCTATGGGGCCGGGGCGGCCGGAAACCAGTTGCTTGCTGCATTAAGAATGGGTCGCTCGATACGTCCCGTCGCATTCATAGATGACGATGAGAGTATCTCGGGCAGGGTGATCGCGGGCCTCAAGGTGTACAAGCCCAGAGATATTGAGCAGATGATCAATGAGGCGGAGGTAGAGGAGGTGCTGCTGGCTCTTCCGTCGGTATCACGCTCACGGCGCCGCGAGATTCTTCATTCGTTGGAGTCCTATCCGCTGCATGTGCGTAGCATTCCCGGCTTCATGGACCTGGCGAGTGGGCGGGTCAAGGTAAATGACTTGCAGGATGTCGATATCGTTGACCTCTTGGGGAGAGATGCTGTGCCGCCTTGTCAGGAACTCTTTGAGCGTTGTATCCGCGGGCAGGTTGTAATGGTCACTGGTGCCGGCGGATCGATTGGCTCGGAGCTATGCCGCCAGATTCTGATGTCGGGTGCGACCACGCTGATCTTATTCGAGCACAGTGAATTCAATCTTTATAGTATTCAGAGTGAGCTTGAGGGGAGTATTCGTCGGCACTCCCTATCAGTCCGCTTGGTTGGAATTCTCGGCAGCATTCGCAATAGCTCGCGCTTGCTGGATGTGATGTGCACCTGGAAGGTAAAGACTGTCTACCATGCCGCCGCCTACAAGCATGTTCCGATTGTTGAACACAACGTCGCCGAGGGTGTGCTCAACAATGTACTGGGCAGCTTGAATACTGCTCAGGCTGCTATCCAGTCGGGTGTGGAGCATTTCGTGTTGATCTCCACCGATAAGGCGGTGCGACCCACCAATGTCATGGGTAGTACTAAACGTCTCTCGGAAATGGTGCTGCAGGCGTTGAGCTGCGAAGCCGCACCGGTGTTGCTTAACCAGGGGGCGCGCAGCAATCAAAACAAGACTCGGTTCACTATGGTTCGATTCGGTAATGTGTTGGGATCGTCCGGCTCGGTAATTCCCTTGTTCCGCGAACAGATCAAGCGAGGTGGGCCGGTCACAGTAACTCACCCCAATATCACCCGCTACTTCATGACGATCCCTGAGGCTGCCCAGTTGGTTATTCAGGCGGGATCGATGGGACGGGGTGGTGATGTGTTCGTTCTTGACATGGGGCAGCCCGTCAAGATTGCCGAACTGGCAGAAAAGATGATTCGTTTATCGGGGCTCAGTGTCCGTAACGAAGATGATCCCAGCGGAGATATCGCCATTGAGTTCACTGGGTTACGCCCAGGTGAGAAGCTCTATGAGGAGCTGCTTATTGGTGAGAATGTCAGCACGACCGATCATCCAATGATCATGCGTGCTAATGAGGAGCATCTGCCTTGGGGGGAGCTAAAGACTGTTATTGAGCGCCTGTTAGATGCTGTCGAAAGAGATGATTACAGGATGGTTCGTCAAATCCTACGCGAGACCGTCAATGGTTACTCTCCACAGGAGGAAATTGTTGACTGGATTCATCAGCAACGAGAAGTTGAGTCTACTCTCCCGAATGACTAGCTTGGCTCGGCGGATTAAGGAGTACCGCCCTCACGTTAGCCACATGGAGATTTAAGTGATGATGCTCGTACGGGTTCTTTCCCTGCTGTTCGTACTTCTCGGCTTCGCTGGTTCTGCTATCGCTGTTGAGGCGCCAGCGAAGAATGAGCCATTGAAAACCGCGGCTCAGCAGGTGGCCAAGAAAGTAGACATCAACAAAGCCGATGCCACTACCTTGCAGGACGCAATGGTTGGAGTCGGTGAGATGAAGGCCAAGGCCATAGTGGCTTACCGAGATGCCAATGGTGCTTTTTCTTCCGTGGACGATCTTCTGCAGGTAAAGGGGATCGGTGCAAAGACTCTGGAGGCTAACCGCGACAGACTCATTGTTGAATGAGCGTCGTGATCAAAAAGGGAGCCGGCTTATAGCCGGCTTTTTTGCGCCTGCGCTTTGTAGCGTAATGCGAGGCTGGTACGAAT